>DASPSB010000189.1:0-18904 GCA_035624135.1 Candidatus Acidiferrales bacterium
CCAGGTGTGGATGGTCAAGGAATGTCCCACTCACGGCCGCTATGAAGACATGATGGCGGTGGATTCGAACTTCCTGGCCTGGATCGAAAAGAACTTCCCCGGCCGCGACATCCCGGCGCACGCCGACGCGGGCCTGCACAACCACGGCGCCAGCACCATCCGGTATGGCCGCGGCTCCGTGCTGACCGTGGACCTGACCAACCGCTGCAATATGATGTGCGATCCCTGCTTCATGGACGCCAACCAGGTGGGATATGTCCACGAGTTGAGCTGGGAAGACATCACCGAAATCCTGGATAACGCGATTTCCATCAAGCCGCGCCGGCAAATGAGCGTGCAGTTTTCAGGCGGTGAGCCGACCCTGCACCCGCGGTTCTGTGATGCGGTGCGCTACTCGCGCAAGGTGGGCTACAACAGCGTGCAGGCGGCCACGAACGGCATCAAGTTTGCCCAGAGCAAGGAGTTCTGCAAGGAAGCCTTTGACGCCGGGCTGCGCTACGTCTATCTCCAATTCGACGGGATCGGGAACGACGCCAACAGCCACCGCCAGGTGGGCAACCTGTTCGACGTAAAGCTGCGCGCGATCCACAACCTGCACGAAGCGGGAATCGAGATCGTTCTGGTCACAACCATCGTCAACAACCTGAACAACGACCAGGTAGGCCCCATAGTGAAGTTCGCGATGGAGAATCCCAAGAAAATCTCGTTTGTCAGCTTCCAGCCGGTCAGCTTCACCGGGCGCGACGAAGACATCACTCCCGAGCGGCGCATGAAGCAGCGCTATACGCTCTCGCACCTGGCCAAGGACGTGAGCAATCAGGTGGGACGCATCCAGCCGACACGCGACTGGTTCCCGATTTCGCTTATGGGCGCGTTCAGCGATTTTGCCGACCACATGAAGGGCCCGGACGCACAGTGGGGCCAGTTGAACTGCGGCTGCCACCCGAATTGCGGCGTCGGCACCGCCGTGATGATCAATAAAGAGACCAAGGACTGGGCGCCCGTGCCGGCGTTTCTGGACATTCCGCAGCTCACCAAGGATGTGCAGTCCATCACGGACGCCGGACGCGGGAGGAAGGCGAGCGGCATCATGATGGCGCTCGCGCTGCTGAAGAATTACAAGCCGTTCGGCGCGCCCCGGAGCTTCGCGCTCATCGACCTCTTCAAGAAATTCGACAAGTCGTTCGCGCTCTCGAAGAACGCTGATGCGAAGTACGGCGCTTCCAACCCGGACCGCACTTACGAAGACGCCATGAAGCGCCGGCAGGACCCCTGGAATTTCCTGTTCATCGCCGGCATGTGGTTCCAGGACCTGTTCAATTACGACTTCCGCCGGACGGAGATGTGCATCATTCCGTACGCGACCCAGCAGGGCGAGATTTCGTTCTGCGCGTACAACACCGGCATCGGCTGGCGGAAGATCATCGAGAACATGCACAAGAATGCGACCGTGGCCCAGTGGTACAAGGAGCACGGCAAGCACGAGATCTTCGCCAAGGGCCGCAGTGTGGGCCTGGAGGCGTACGAGCACGCGCTGCAGATCGACGCCAAGGATGCCGCGCGCGTTCGCGCCCATCACGACGACGACGGCCCCACCTTCGCCGCCGAGGAAGACCGCATCCGGCGGAAGAAGGCCTGGGAAGAAGCGCAGAAGGTGCGCGCCATCTATGAAGAGATGGTGCTGAAGAAGACGCCCGAGACGCTAGTGCAAATCGGCGGGCCGACGCACGGAATCGCCCCGGCTCCGGCCGCTGTTCCGAAGGCCAAGCCGATACAGCAAGAGCTGGTCGCAGGCGACTGACAGCGGCTACGACTGTTCCGATCTGCCCTGACAAAATTTGGTTTCGGAGAGTGCGCACTCGGTTTGGGAGCGTGCAGCAGCTTCCGGCTCGCTCCGCTCAGGATTCAAGAAGCGGTTTCCGCGACTAGCCGGTCCCAAGCCGCGATGGCGCAACGGACCGCGAAGCCAAGAACCTTGCGGGAGGCGCCATCCCGCGCCTGAATCGCCAGTCCATCGACAACAGTCGTATAGAAGGAGGCGAGGGCGTCGAGATCCACGCCCATGGGCAACTCACCCTCTGCCACGCCTCGCTCTAATCGCTGCCGGATGACCTTTTCCCGGCGCGCGCGAAGCTTGCGGAGATGGTCCCGCACACTTTTGTTCGGCGGCGTGCCGTTGATCGCACCCAACAGGAGCATACAGCCGCGGGGAGCGCCGCGCTTGCAGAAGGCCGCGACCGCGGCGTGAAGCAACCCTTCGATCGAGGCGCGCGCCGTCGGCCCTTCGGCGAGCGCGTTCACCATCGGAAGCCCAAGCGTCCGGCTATAGAGCTCGACTGCTTCCCGAAATAGTTCTTCCTTGGAACCGAAGGCAGCGTAGAGGCTGGGGGCGGTGATGCCGCCCATGGCCTTCTGCAGATCGGTGAGCGTGGCGCCCTCATAGCCGAGGGCCCAGAATACTTTCATGGCCCTCAGGAGGGCCTCTTCGCGGTCGAAACTGCGGGGGCGGCCTCGGCGCGCCATCTCCCTCCCTTTCTATAGCGCTCACTATATAATGATTGACAGCCAGCGGCGGTGCATGGCAGCATTCTATAATATGCGCTATGGAATTGCACTGCCGGTGCGCATTTCACGCAATTACAGCCCACAAGGAACTCTTCTCGCCAGGGTTCGGGAGTCCAAGGCCGCCTTTGGCCCTCTGGCCGGGGCAGGCAGGTCCTCCAGCCCGGCCCTAGCTCACTCAAACCGGGAATCGCAGTTGAGCGTGTTTGTTCTTTCGCAATTCAACGAACCCGCCATCAGGAGGGAAAAGGGAAAATGCCATCAGAGCAATCGCTGCTGTATCAGGAAGAGAAAGGAATCGCCCGGATCATCTTCAATCGCCCACAGGCCCTCAACGCGCTGAGCAGGGATTTATTGCAAGAATTGTTGGCCCAACTGGAAAACGTAAGGGGCAATGAGGCGGTGAAGGCCGTGATCCTCACCGGAGCAGGAAAGAAAGCGTTTTCCGCCGGCGCCGACATCGAGTTCCTCCATCGGGCCTCACCCCTCGAGGTAAGGGAATTTGCCCGGCTGGCCGTGTCCGTAACTCACCAGATCGAGACGCTAGGAAAGGTAGTCGTTGCCGCCATCAATGGATTTGCCCTGGGAGGCGGGATGGAACTCGCGGAGTCCTGCATGCTCCGCATAGCTGTGCGCGGGGCCAGATTAGGACATCCGGAAGTAAGCATCGGCGCGATCGGAGGATTCGGGGGCACCACCAGGCTTCCGCGGTTGATTGGAAAGGGGCGCGCTGCGGAACTTCTGCTCACGGGAAGAGTCGTCACCGCAGAAGAAGCCCTAAACCTAGGCCTTGTTCACCAGGTAGTCGAGGCCGAAAACCTGGTTTCCGCGGCGGAGGATGTCTTGCTCACCATCTTGTCGCATTCGCCCGTGGCTATCCGGTTGACCTGGGAAGCCCTGCATCGCGGCATGAATCTGAGCCTGGAAGAGTCGGTGCTTCTCGGGGCGGATTATTTCGGCTTGGCGGCGGCTTCGGACGATTTCCGGAACGGGACCAAAGCCTTTCTGGAAAAGACTCGTCCTTCCTTTACGGGGCACTGATCATGCTGTGTGCGAGCCAGCTCGCCGCTGGGCGTGATGGCAAGGATTGGCTCTTGCAGTCTCGGAGCCCAGAGAAATTCGCGCTCGGCGCACTCATGGGCCGAACGGTCTGGACGGTCCTGCTGGTGGTAACGAAAGAGCTGCGAGGGAATCGAAATCGGGAGCAGGTCGCCCTATGAGCCGAGTCCCAGCTTGGTTTGAACGGAGATTCGAATTCAACTTTCCGATTGAGCACTACCCGAATCTGTGCATCCGCCTGCGGGGCACTCCGCCCCGGCTGGAAGAAATTCTGCGCGGCGTGCCGCAGCGCGCCTTGCTCGATAAACCGGAAGGCCGGTGGTCAGTCCAGGAGCATGCGGGCCACCTGCTCGATCTCGAGCCCCTGTGGATGGCGCGTGTGGATGACTTTGTGGCTGATGGATCCACGCTTACCGTTGCGGACCTGAGCAATCGCAAGACCCACGAGGCCGACCACAATTCTCGGGCGCTTTCCGATATTCTGGCTGAATTGCGGGCGGCGCGGCTCCGGCTGGTTGGTCGCGTGGAAAGATTCGAGCCTGCCGTGTTCGCCCGCTCCCGGCTTCATCCGCGCCTGAAGCAAACCATGCGGCTGCTGGACCATTTGTACTTCGTGGCCGAGCACGACGACCATCACCTGGCAAGAATCTGGGAGATGACCAGGGTTAGGGGGGCCTCGGCGTTGCGCAGGGACTGAAAATTCTGCTTGACATATTCCCATACAGGAATGTATTGTCACGCCGTGCCGAGGGCCGCAACCACTTCCGACGCCTTCAACGCGGTGGCCGAGCCCCGCCGGCGGGAGATCCTCAACCTGCTGGCGCTCGAAGAACGGCCAGTCGGGGAGATCGTCGCGCGGCTGGGCCTCGAACAGCCGTCCGTGTCGAAGCACCTGCGCGTGCTGCGGGACGTCGGCCTCGTGCATGCGCGACGGGAGGGCAGGCAAATCTTTTACCGCACGAATGCCGAAGCCATCCGGCCGCTGCATGAGTGGGCGGGCACCTTCGAACGCTTCTGGCGGCAGCAGTTGACGCGCATCAAGGAACGCGCCGAGCAGAAAACGAAGGAAAACTGAATTCTCAAAACCAAGGAGGAACCATGATCGCGACCGCACAGAGCATCGAAGACCTCTCACTCAACATCACGCAGGAAATCCACGTGAAGGCGCCCATTGGGGTGACCTTTGCTGCGCTGCTCGAGGAGTTGGGGCCAGCGTTTCAAAACATGGAGGGGCAATCCATGATGGCCAAAGTCGAGCCATGGCCCGGGGGCCGGTGGTACCGCGACCTGGGCAACAACAACGGCCACTTCTGGGGCGTGGTGCAGGCGATCAAGAAGCCGACGCTGCTGGAAATCACCGGGCCGCTGATGATGTCGTATGCGGTGGTGAACAACGTGCAGTACCGGCTGAGCGAAGAAGCCGGGGGCACGCTGATCAAGTTCCATCACAAGGCGTTTGGACAGATCGAGCCGGAACAACGCGAAGGCCTGAACAAGGGCTGGACCACAATTGGCGAGCGCATTCGCGCCCGGGCCGAAGCCGTCGGCAAGAAGTAAGCCGATCGAATGGCACAAAACGCCAACGGCGAGTGATGGAACGGGCACGCGGGGGGCCGGCTTCCGGCCCTCACGCCGTCTCTGCTAAACTGAAGGGGACCCGAAACCAGGTTTTCCGAGGAGAAGTAAGCCCGTGCCCATCTACGAATACATTTGCCAGGACTGTGAGACGAGCTACGAGCGGCTGGTGCGCTCGAAAGCGGAGCACATCGAATGTCCGAGGTGCGGCAGCGGGCGCAAGCAGCTCAAATTCTCCACCTTCAGCAGCCCGAACGGTTCGGCCTCAGGCGGTTCCGAATCCTCCAGCTCTTCCGGCGCGACCGACTCGTGCGCGTGCACGCCGCGGTCGTGCGGCTGCCACTGAGTAGGCAACCTCCCAGGTTCAGAATTTCTGGGGCCGAAGCCGACCGGGGACCACTCGCTCCTGCCTTCCTCCGCGACAGATCCCTTAGATCCCTTCTTTGCATCCCTTTCCCGGGGCGAGTAGACTCACTCTCCATTCACACATAGCAACAGGGATTTGGGGAACGCCTAATGACGCAGTTGTCTCCTGTTCGTCCCATCTTTCGCGCCGTCGTTTCTACGGTCGTGACGGAAGCGGGCCAACTGGACGAGCGCGGCTGGCAGGAACTGGAATCACTGGTGGAGACAACTCTCGAGGGCCGTCCTCCCGCGATGTTGCGCCAATTGCGGATATTCCTGCGCATGATCCAGTGGTGCTCTGTTTTTCGTTTTGGCCGGAGGTTCACCTCGCTCAGCCCGGCGAGGCGCACACGGATGCTTACTTACCTGGAGGACCACCGGATTGAACTGGTCCGCTGCGGGTTCTGGGGACTGCGGACGCTCGCCTTCCTTGGTTTTTACGGAAGAGCAGAGACCTTACAGGCCATTGGGTATGCCGCGAATTCCAGCGGCTGGGAAGCGCAGCGGTGACGCCGCGCAGCTATGATGTCGTAATCATCGGCTCCGGAGCCGGAGGCGGCACCGTGGCACAGGAATTGTCGCCCCTCTGCCGCGACGGCGTGCGCATCGCCGTGCTGGAGAAGGGGCCGAAACTGCGCGCGGAAGAATTTACGGGCCGGGAATTGGAGATGGCCCAGGCGCTGTACGAAGATGGGGGAGGCTTTTTGACCGCCGAACGCACCATGACGCTCGCGTTCGGGAGCGCCTACGGGGGTTCCACGGCCGTTTACACGGGGACGTCGCTCGAGCCTCCGCAGCACGTTCTGGAACGATGGAACGTTCCGGAGCTCAAGTTCGCCGACGTGCAGGAGCGGGCGCGCAAGTTCGCCGCCGAAAACAACGTTCATCTGCTGGAAGACGGACTGATCAACGAGAACAACCGGCTTTTTGTGGAAGGCTGCCGGCGCCTCAAATACCGGGTGCAGCAGTTTCCCGTGAATCTGAAAGGATGCCGCGGGTCGAGCCTGTGCAATCTGGGATGTCCCAACCAGGCGAAGCAGGGCACGGACCGCGTGCAACTGCCGCGAGCCGAGGGCAATGGCGCCGAAGTCGTGACGCGCTGTGAAGTCCTGCGACTCGGCGAGAGGACGATTGCCGCGCGCGTCCATGCAAAACCCGCCGGTGCGAAGGGTGAACCTTCCTCCTGGGAACCCGGGGAATACGAGATAGACGCGAAGGTAATTGTGGTGTGCGCCGGCGCAGTCCATTCCCCTGCGCTGCTGATGCGCTCCGGGCTGGCCCGCAGGCTGCCGCGCCTGGGACATGGATTCACCTGCCATCCCGCGATCATCATGGTTGCCGAGCACGACCGGGCGATCACCAATTTCGTCGGCCATCCCAAGAGCTACTATTTGGATCAATTCGCCGAGTCAGACCGCTTCTTGCTGGAGACCTGCATGTATTTTCCTTTCGTCACGGCCAAAGCGATGAGCGGTTTTGGCCCGGAGCACAGCCGCTTTATGCGCGCGTTTCCGCGCCTTCAGATGATTCTCGTTCTGGCGTGCGATGAAGTGCACGCACAGAACCGCGTGACGATCGATTCGGCCGGCCGTCCCGTGGTCCATTATCGTTTTGCACCGGAAGTGATGCACGGCCTGGTGCAGGGCGCGGTCACCTCGGCAAGAATTTTCTTTGCCGCCGGAGCTGCGCGCGTCCACCTGCCGGTCGGCCGGGATCCCACGATGGAACGCGCAGACACGGGGCGGCTGGATCAAATCGCGCAGCATCCCGACTTCAAACCCGGAAAACTCCCGGTTTCGGCCGCTCATCTTCAAGGCGGCTGCGCCATGGGACGCGGTCCAGAGGATTCCGTGACGGACGGTTGGGGCCGCGTTCATGGAATTCCCTGGCTGTTCGTGGCCGATGCGAGCCTGTTTCCCAATTCGTTGGAGATCAATCCCTATCTGACCATCATGGCCCTGGCCGATCGCGTGGCAGAGGTCATACGCGAGGAAGCGCACACACTGTTATGACAAAGATGACTGGCGGGGATCTGGTGGTGCGCGCACTGGAAGATGAAGGCATTGCCTTTGCCTTCGGCATTCCCGGCACACACAATATCGAGCTGTACGACTCGCTGGCCCGGTCGGCGAGGGTGCGCCCCATACTCGTCACCAACGAGCAGAGCGCCGGGTTCATGGCCGACGGGGTTGCGAGGTCTTCCGGCCAGCTCGCTGTAGTCAACGTGGTGCCCGGTGCGGGCTTGACCCACGCGCTTTCGGGTATTGCCGAAGCGTACCTTGACGGCATACCTTTGCTCGTCTTGGCTTGCGGGGTCCGCCGGGACACGGGCAAAGCCTTCCAACTCCACGACGTGGACCAACTGGCCATCGCCCGGCCGGTGACAAAAGCACAATTCCAGGCGAAACACGGCTCGGAAATCTACCCTACAATCCGGCGCGCCTGCCGGATGGCGCGGAGCGCCCCGGCAGGCCCGGTGATTGTTGAAATCCCAGCGGAACACTACTTTTTCCGCCACGATGCTGAACTCGAAGAGCCACAAGAACCGGCATGGCCACAAGTTCCCCGGCAGGAAGACCTGGAGCACGCCGCCAGCCTGCTGAATGCCAGTCGTCGCCCGCTGCTGTATCTCGGGCTGGGAGCGGCGGGGGCGGGCCTTGATCTCGTGACTTTGGCTGAGCGGCTCAATGCGCCTGTAGCTACAACATTCGAGGGCAAAGGCGTCTTCAACGAAAAACATCCGCTGTGGCTCTGGTGTGGATTTGGCGCGTCGGCCCCGCCGTTTGCCCAGAGAATCGCGAAGTCCTGCGACCTGACACTTGCCATAGGCTGCCGCTTCTCCGAGGTAGGGACAGGCAGCTACGGCGCGCCGCCGCCGGGAAAATTGATCCACGTAGATATCGACCCCGCCGTCCTCGGGAAGAACTATCCGCCGGAGCTGGCTGTGGTTGCCGACGCGGGGCCTTTTGTGGCTGCACTGCTCCCCCGCGTTACGCCGCGAGCCGTTGACAACGAATTGAGGCAGGAAATCCATTCCGGTCAGGACGAGGTCTGGAAAGGATGGGCGGCACGCGGTGACGCCGAGGGCTTGACGCCACCCTGGTTATTGAAGTCGCTACAGGCAGCCGCAGGCGAGCGCGCCATCTATACCTCCGACAGCGGCAATGGAACGTTTCTGGCCATGGAGTGCTTGCGGCTTTCCAATCCCCGCTCATTTCTGGCGCCGATCGATTATTCCTGCATGGGATATGCGGTGCCGGCCGCTCTCGGCGCGGCACTGGCCTGCCCGCAGCGTCCGGTGGTCGCGCTGGCCGGCGATGGCGCATTCCTGATGACAGGCCTGGAGCTGCTCACGGCCGCTCATTTGCATCTGCCCGTGATGGTCCTGGTCTTTCGTGATGGCGAACTGGCCCAGATCGCCCAGTTTCAGGAGATGGCTCTGGGGCGAAAATCGTGCAGCGAACTTCCCGATTATGATTTGGCAGGCATTTGCCGCGCCGTAGGCGTGGAGTGCCTCTCGCTGGCTCGCAATGCAGACGTTGAAGCGGCGCTGGAAAAAGCGCTAGCTATCGCGCGGGCGGGCAATCCCGTCGTCGTTGAAGTTGCGATCGATTATTCCGAGAAGACCTACTTCACGCGCGGAGTGGTGCGCACCAACCTGGGTCGCCTGCCCTGGCCGGATCGTATGCGTTACGTGGCGCGCGCATTGGGGCGCACACTGAGGTAGGGCTGGCGACCGAAGCGCAGCACGGTTTGCGGTTTGCCTCTTGAAGGGCGTCAGGGGGTCACTGGACTTGGGGGCCACGAACGGGCAGCTTTGCCGCTTCCCAGGCGGCGATTCCGCCGGCAATTTCGGTGACGGGATCAAATCCGCTGGCTTGCAGCAGGCTTGCGGCGATGGAGGAACGGTAACCGCCGGCGCAGTAAACGACCAGGGGACGATCCCTGGGCAGCGAATTGCAGCTCTCGTGGAGGCGGTTGAGCGGCAAGCTCAGGCTGCCCTCAATATGTTTTTGTTCGCGCTCGCGGGGCGCGCGCACGTCAATGGCAAGGGGCGGCTCGCCTGAAGACAGTTGCTGCGCGGCGAATTCGGGGCTTAGGCGCGTGGTAATCCGCATCAGGTCGGGCCGGGCTTCGAGACTTTTCAGGCCGTTCTGTAAATACCCGGCCACGTGATCGAACCCGATGCGCCCGAGCCGGACTGCGGATTCCTGCTCGCGGCCGGGATCGGAGATGATGACGATGGGACGATTCCGATCGAGCAGGGTCCCCGCCCACGTGGCGTACTGGCCCCCGAGTCCGATATTGATGCTGCCGGCAAGATGAGCCGTTCCGAATTCGGCGGGATCGCGGGTGTCGAGGATTTGGGCGCCCGCGGCCTGCAATTCGAGGAGCGCGTCGACCGTGAGGGGATTCATCTCGCGCGCCAGAGCCTGGTCCAGCGTGGGACGCTCCTGGCTGTTCAACACCGCATCGTAGGTAAAGTAGGCGGGCGCTTCCGGCTGATCGGCGGTGACCACCTGGATGAACGCTTCTTTGCTCATGGGCTGGAGCGCATAGTTCACTCGCCGCTGTTCGCCAAGGGTTGAAACCGTCTCCTTGTTCAGGGCCTTGCCGCAGAGCGAACCCGCTCCATGAGCGGGATAAACAAGGCTTTCGTCGGGAAGCTTCAGCAATTTCGCATGCAGGGAATCGAAGAGCATTTCTCCCAACTGCGTGGCCGACCAACCGAGCGCGGCGCGCAAATCGGGACGTCCGACGTCGCCGATGAACAGCGTGTCGCCGGTGAGCACGGCATGCGGACGGCTGTCCGCCGCATTCAGATCGTAAACGAGGATGGAGATGGATTCGGGAGTGTGGCCTGGGGTCTCCAGGATCTTCAGACGAACGCGTCCGAATTCGAGAACCTCTCCATCACGAAGAGGCGTAAACGCGTAATCCGCCTTAGCCGCGGCTCCGAGATAAATGGTCGCGCCCACGCGGTCGCGCAGCTCCAGATGCCCGGCAAGAAAGTCGGCGTGGAAATGCGTCAGGAACACATGCCGGATTTGGAGCGCGTGCTCCCGGGCGAAGGCGAGGTACTGGTCGATGTCGCGCTGGGGATCCACAACGGCCGCGGTGGCCGAAGATTCATCGCCAATCAGATAGGAAGCGTGCGCCAGACACGGCAGATAGAACTGCTTGAGGATCATGGCAAGGGCCGTCGCACCAAGTTCCCTATGTTGAAGCCTCTGCTTCCAATCGCATTCTCCCACGGCCTCTACGCGAATTCGAGCGGGGCCGGACCGGCCAGGACTCACTCACGCGCCATCAGCGCATGAAAACGTGGATGGCTGCGGAGAGAATCCAAATCGGGGTCGTGCTGCGCCCAGCGCTTATACCAAAAGGCGTGGGTCATGGCTCTTTCGAGGCAATCCAGAGACTCTTCGGTCTTTCCGAGCAGGGCGTAGGTGCACGCGACGTTGTAAAGAATTCCGCAGTCTTCCGGGTCGATGGCGAGAGCGCGGCGGGCCCAGTCCAGGCTTCGTGCTTTCTCCCCGAGTTCGCAAAGCGCGGAGGAGCCGAGGTAGAGTGCGCGCGCGTCGTCCGGGTGCAGTTCCAGATGCTTCTCGGCCACTTGGTACGCGCGGCGGTCGGCCTCAAGCGCGTCCTTATCACGGCCCATCTTCCGCAAAACCATAGCGAGCGACCTCTGCGACTGATAGTCCTCGGGTTTGACCTGAGAGGCTTTCTCGAATAAACGCGCGCTGTCTTCCATCTTGCCCTGTTGGAAGCAGGCCCGCGCATAGAAGTAATACGCCTCGAAGAGTTGCGGATCCAGGCGGATGGCGGTCTGGAATTCGAGCTCGGCCTCGTCGTAGCGCTTGCTCAAAGAGATGGCCAGGCCGCGAGAGACGTGTGCTTCGGCCAGTCCGGGGTCGAGCAGCAAGGCCTTGCGGCTGGCATCGTCTGCGGCGACGAGATTGGCCTCGCTCGCGTCCCAGTACATGTAGAGGTAGGAATAGCTGTCAGCGATACCGGCGTAGGCGCGCGCATATCCGGGATCGATCTCGATGGCACGGGTGAACATTTGCCGGGCGAAATCATAGCCGCGCCGGCGGAACTGGTAGAAGAACTGCCGGCCGCGGAGGTAATAGTCGTAGGCCTTGACGTCCGCAGTGGGTGTTTTGGCGATCGCCTTCTTCTCGGTCTCTGTGAGCTTCAGTTTCAATGCCGAAGCGATGCTCTGGGCGATTTCGTCCTGGATGGCAAAGACGTCCTCCATCTGGCGGTCGTACTTTTCGGCCCAGACGGAGGTGCGCGTGCGCGTTTCGACCAGTTGGGCCGTGATGCGCAGGCGGTTCCCGGCCCGGCGCAGGCTGCCGCTCAACACGTATGCGGCGTTGAGTTCCTGTCCCACTTGGGGCGCGGTGACGGGCTTGTCGCGATAGGCGAGCATCTCGGCGCGAGGAAACACCTGGAGCTGGCTGATTTTGGAGAGCTCGGTGATGATGTCTTCGGTCATGCCGTCGCGGAAGTACTCGTCCTCTTCCGATTTGCTGAGGTTTTCGAAATAGAGCACGGCCACGGACTGTTCCGCGGGCTTTGCCGCCGGAGCGGCAACGCGAGCGGACTCCGAATCACGCTTCAGTTGCTGGAGATCGGTGCGCATATCGGCGGCGGACTGGTAGCGCAGCTTGCGGTCCTTCTCGAGCGCCTTGGTGATGATTTCTTCGAGCCTCGGCGGAATATCCGGATTGAGCCGGACAGGAGCCACCGGGGCGCGGTTCAAGATTCCATCCGTGATGACGCCGGAGCTATCGCCACGAAACGGCAAAGCCCCGGTGGCCATTTCGTAAAGCACTACGCCGAAAGAAAACAGGTCAGTGCGCGCATCCAGTTCTTTGGCCCTGATCTGCTCCGGCGACATGTAGGCGGCGGTACCGACGGCCGTGCCCGGACTGGTCAGATGCTCCTGCCGGGGAATCGCACCGGCGTCGAGTGTCGCGTCGTCCAGACCTTCGCCCTTGCGCGCCACCTTGGCCAGACCAAAGTCCAGGATCTTGGCGTGGCCGCGCTCGGTGACGAAGATATTGGCCGGCTTGATGTCGCGGTGGACAATGCCTTTGGCGTGTGCGGCGTCCAGACCCTCCGCAACGTCGATGGCAATCTCGAGAAGCCGCTCCATCTCGATGGGACGTCCGGCGATCACGTGCTTCAGCGTGCGCCCATCGAGGTATTCCATAGCGATGAAGGCGCGGCCGTGCTCCTCGCCAATGTCGTGGATCATGCAGATATTCGGATGATTCAGTGCGGAGGCGGCACGGGCTTCGCGGCGGAAGCGTTCGAGCGCCTGTGGGTCGCGGGCCATGTCTTCCGGCAGGAATTTGAGGGCCACGAAACGGCCCAGCCGCGTGTCTTCCGCCTTGTACACCACACCCATGCCCCCGCCGCCGAGCTTTTCCAGGATGCGGTAGTGGGAGATGGTCTGGCCGAGGATGGGCTGAGGTTCCGGCACGCGCGCGAAATCTTAAATGGCCTCCGCAAGCAAGTCAACGCAGCCAATGTGCCACTCTTTGAGAGGCGTTTTGGCGTTCCAATCCGTGCTACTTGGGCGGGGCCATCAGAAAGATGAAGCCGTCCACGTCGTAGTGGACCTTGCCTTGTCCCTTGGAAACAGGCTGCACCTCTCCCGCTTGCACCATTCGGATGGCCACGAGCAGTTTGGGCAGTTCCGAGGGATCCTCTAGGGGAATGTTGTGGGCGGGAAAGAGCATGTGAAGCTTGGGCGCGAGAGCCGCGATTCGTTCGACGGAACGAACGTAGGCGTTGAGATCCGTTTCCGGACGAAAGAGCCAAATGGGGCCGGGGTAATACGTATCGCCGGTGAAAAGCAGCCCGTTCTTGCGATCCAGCAGGCAAATTGAGTCGGGCGTATGCCCGGGGGTCGCAATCACTCCGAGGACGCGGCCACCCAAATCCAGTTGGTCGCCATTGTGGATCCAGCGGGTGATGTGCCACGGACGGGTTGAGTAGGTCTTGGGATCGAAGCCGGCAGGCCATTGGCCGCAGAGCGATCCCGGAGCCATTTCCTCCTGGGCGTCGGCGGTCGAGCCCTTCGCGCTGTCACGTGTGAATACGGTGTCCATGCCGTAGATGTCGGAAAATTGCCAGTTGCCGCCGACGTGGTCATTGTGGGTATGTGAATTCACCACGACGACCGGCAGGGATGTCAGTGACTGGACCGCACGCTTGATGTCGCCGATGCCCATGCCGCTATCGAACAAAACGGCGCGTTCCCTTCCGACGATCAGGTAGGAAATCGTCTCCTCGAATTGATGCGGCTCGTAAAGCGCGAAGACTCCCGGCGCGACCTGGTAAACCTCAAACCACGGGTCGGCGGAGTTTACGCGCACGAGGTTCTTGTATTGCGGGCGCGGGAGCTGGCCGCACCAGTCGGGCGACATCGAGTTGCTGACCGATTGCGCGCGGGCAGTTGGCACGAAGAAGACCACCACCGCCAGCAAAATGGCGATGGAAACCGGAATTGGCAGCCGAATCATGCGAATGACGCGCGGATTATAGCCGGAATCGCGCCGTCAGAGAGCGCTTCCGGCTTGACCTGCAAGGTACGATGGCTATCTCACTCTCGGAGGGGCGGATGCTCGAGGTCAATCATCGGTTTGTGGAAACGAACGGAATCCGGATGCACATCGCGGAGTCCGGGGCCGGACCAACGGTAATTCTCTGCCACGGATTCCCGGAGTCGTGGTATTCCTGGCGGCATCAGTTGCAGGCGCTGGCGGAGGCCGGCTTCCACGCTGTGGCGCCCGATATGCGCGGATACGGCCAGACCGATTGTCCAGCGGCCATCGAGCAGTACACGCTGCTGCACTTGGTCGGCGATATAGTGGGCCTATTGGACGCGCTGGGTGCTGCGACTGCCGTAATTATCGGCCACGATTGGGGCGCTCCCGTGGCCTGGCATGCTGCGCTTCTTCGGCCCGATCGCTTCCGCGCCGTCGTGGGCCTGAGTGTGCCGTTCATTCCGCGGCTGCCGATGCCGCCCACGAGCATCATGCCCCAGACAGAAGACGCGCTCTTCTACCAGCTCTACTTCCAGTCGCCCGGCGTGGCCGAAGCGGAACTGGAACGCGACGTTCGCCGCACCGTGCGCAGCATTCTCTTTTCGGCTTCCGGCGACGCTCCGCGGCCTGGGCAAAGCGCGGGTACCGCGGCCGGAGTCGGCATGGTGCCCCGCCGGGGCGGTCTCCTCTCCAGACTGCCCGATCCCACCTCACTGCCCGGCTGGCTCACCGAAGCGGACGTGGAGTTCTACACCGGCGAATTTACGCGCACAGGATTTGGCGGGGGTCTGAACTGGTATCGCAACATCGACCGCAACTGGGAACTGCTGGCGCCCATGGCGGGCGCGCGCGTCACGGTGCCGGCGCTCTATGTGGCCGGCGACCGAGACCTTGTGATCGGATTTCGAGGGATGGATCAGCTCATCGCAAGCCTTCCGCACCTTGTGCCGCAGCTTCGTGGAACACTGATGCTGCCGGGGTGCGGTCATTGGACACAGCAGGAGCGCGTGCGCGAGGTGAATACAGCCGTGATCGACTTTCTCCGGAAGTTGTAGGCTCTCGAGCGAGATTTGGGAGGAAAAGGGCGCTCACCGCCCCCACACTTCCTCCGCGACTTCCACGCACAGGCGCAGCTTCGCGAACTGATCTGCCTCGCTCACGCGGTTTCCCTCGCTCGAGCTTGCGAAGCCGCATTGCGGGCTGATGGCAAGCTGGTCGGGGCTGATGTACTTCGCAGCCTCTTCGATGCGACGCTTCAAGTAATCTTTCGATTCCAGCTGGGGAAGCTTGCTGGAAACCAGGCCGAGCACCACGGTCTTGTTCTTCGGCACAAAACGTAACGGTTCAAAGCTGCCGGCGCGCGCGGTTTCGTATTCCAGAAAATACGAATCCACCTGGATCGTGTTGAACAGAACGTCCGCAATCGGATCGTATCCACCTTCGCCGAACCATCCGCTCTGATTGTTTCCGCGGCACAAGTGCATGGCCAGATGGAGCGATGGCGGACGATTGGCAAACGCCCGGTTGATCATTGCCGGATACAGATGGGTGAGGGTGTGCATGGGATCGTCGCCGCGCGCCTTCATCATGCCCTGGAACCTAGGGTCGCAGAGCGTGGCCATGGGAGGGTCGTCCACCTGCAGGTAGCGACAGCCGGCCTCATAGAGCGACTTCACTTCTTTCTGGTAGGCGTCGGTCACATCGGACCAGAACAGATCCATGTCGGGATACGCGCTCTGGCATATTGCCGCGCTTCCACAGGTGAAGTGCAGAATGATCGGCGAAGGGACGGTGACTTTGGGCGTTCCCTTTGTAACCGATTGCAGGAAATCGAAGTGCTCGGCGTAGATGGGCTTGCGCCACTGGATGCGCGAAACCACTTGCGTCCAGGGAACGGGAATCTTGCGCCCTTCATGATCGACGAAATAGGCGGCAGTGCTCTCCATGCGCACTTCCACGCCGCCGAGCCCGCGCACATAAAAATCGGTGTAGAAGTCCACGCGCCGGAGTTCGCCATCGGTGATCGAGCGTACCCCGGCTTGCTCTTGCTGGGCGACGACTCGCCGAACGGCCGCATCCTCGACGGACTGGAATCCGGCAGGCGAGATTTTTCCCGCTGCGCGGTCCAGCCGCGCCTGCTTGAGCTCGGGCGGCCGCAGAAAGCTGCCAACGTGGTCCGCGCGAAATGGAGGGTCGTGCGGCGCGGCGGTGGCCATAGGCGCCTCTTCTATCACGGACGCGGCTGCGGAGGAAGCGTTAGAAGCAAGCTCCACGAAAGGCAGTATTCGCAAATTCCGGCTACAATGCTGCGTCTGAGGAGATTCCATGCCGCAGGGTACCGCCATCTTTTCCCCCGAGACTTTCCGATTTTTCCGCCAGCTCTCGCGGAACAACCACAAGCCATGGATGGACGCCAACCGCGAGCGCTACGAGGATCATGTCGTAGCGCCGTTCCGCGCGCTGCTGGAGGCCCTCACCCCCGCGGCACTGAAAATCGATCCGCGATTCGATCTTTCCGGGCGCACGGGCGTCAACTTTTCGCGGATCAATCGCGACATCCGCTTCCGCCCCGACACGCCGCCCTATCACACGCATTACTACCTGACGCTGTGCGGCGCCGGCGCGGAGGGCCGCAGCGCGGGCCAGCTCTATGCCGGGATCAGTGCGGACACGGCCACGGCGGGTTTTCGCATCTACGGCGGACCCAGGATGGAAGGCGCGCTTGGCGCCATTGCCGCGCCGCGCGCACTGAAACACGGCGTGTGGCTCGTCCGCCAAAAGAAGCGCCTCGGCGGGCGCTACGAGAGCTACTGGTATTCCATGGAAAAGCGGGAGTGGACCAAGCACGAGGGCTGGCCTCTGGCTCCCGAGGAGTGGAAAAAGATCGGTGGCTGGGTGGTCCGCCGCGCCATGAAGCCCTCCGCGGCCACGCGCGCCAATTTCCCCGCGGAGGTGGCCAAGGTTTTTCGCGAACTCTACCCGCTGTATTCTTTCACCTCGCAGGCGGACTGGAAGCCGTAACTCCGGCGAGCGGCGCGTACAACGCGGCGCATATTCCCGTAAAGAAGAACGTTGACGCACCCGTAATCCGGCGTAGAATGGCCGCAATTTCGAGCACTTCCTTCGCGGAGCGGCACGCGGCGAGTCATGGAAGGATTCTTCGAATTCCTCGGCTTCATCGCGCTCATCGCGATCCCGATTCTGTGGTCGCGTGTCTCGAAGCTGCGCGAACAGGCAAGAGAAGCGGAAGAACGCCACCGCATGGTGATCGAGCGCGTGGCCCAACTGGAGCTGAAGTCGACCGAACTGGGGAAGCTCCCCGCGCAACTGAAAGCGCTCGATCACGAGCTGCACACGCGGCCCGCAGTCCCAATCCCCACGCCAGCGGAAGCGCCCGCCGGTGCGCCTCCTCTGGCTGCGCCCAGTTCACCGCCAGCCGCTGTTCCGAGGCCGCCAGCGCCATCTGCTCCCGCTGAACATCCCGTGGCGGCGAAGCCCGCCGTTCCTCCGCCGACAGCCGTCCCGCCGCCTCCGGTTGTTCCTCCACCTGGCGCAGTGCCGCCGGCGACGAGACCGGCCACTGCGGCGCCGACACCTCCCGCCGCTGCGCCTGCTCGTCCCGCGGCTCCGCCGAGCGCGGCAACAACTCCGCCAGTTTCGGCTCCGGGACCTGTCGCGCCCGCCGCGGCGCCGAAGCCCACGCGCCGTTCCTTCGACATCGAGCAGGCGCTGGGCACCAACTGGCTGAGCAAGCTCGGCATCATCATCCTCGTTTTCGGCGTGGTGTTCTGGCTCGGGACGCAATGGCAGAAGATCGGCCCGGGGTGGAGGGTAGCCATCGGGTATGCGGTGGGCGGCGCGCTCCTCGCCGGGGGAATCCTGCTCGAACAAAAGTGGGACTACAAACTTCTCGGGCGGACCACTGCCGGCGGCGGCTGGGCGCTGCTCTACTTCACCACGTACGCCATGCACCACGTGGCGGCGACGAAAGTAATCGATTCGCAGTCCGTGGACCTCACGCTGCTCCTCGTGGTGGCCGCGGCGATGGTGGTGCACACGCTGAGGTACGACTCACAAACAGCAACATCAATCGCTTTCCTGCTGGGTTTCGCCACCGTTACATTCAGCCGCGACACGGTGTACAGCCTTTCCGCAAGCGCCGTCCTGGCCGCAGCGCTGGTGGTCATCGTGTTATGGCGCCGCTGGTATGAGCTCGAGGTCTTCGGCCTGCTCGCCTCCTACCTCAACCATTTCCTCTGGCTCCGCGGAATTATCGACCCGATGGGCGAGCACCACCACGACTTTCCGGGATCCACGGCGAGTATTCTGCTGCTGTTCTTCTACTGGGCCGTGTTCCGAGTTTCCTATGTGTTGCGCCGCGATCCCGGCAAGAACGAAGAACAGATTTCTACCATCGCCGCCCTTTTGAACATCGGCCTGCTGCTCGCTCTGCTCCGCTATCAGTCCCTGCATCCTGAACTGGCCTTCTGGGCTTTGCTGGGACTCGGCGCCACCGAGCTCGCCATCGGCCAGCTACCCCGCCTGCGTGTTCAGCGACGTCCCGCGTTCCTGACGCTCACCACCGTAGGAGTCTCGCTGCTGATTGCCGCGTTTCCGTTCCGGTATTCGGGCAGCAATCTCTCGGTGCTGTGGCTGGTGGAAGGCGAGGCGCTCTTTATCGTTGGCGTGATGTCGCGTGAGGCCGTCTTCCGCCACTTCGGAGTGCTCACCGCGGG
>DASPSB010000191.1:0-4034 GCA_035624135.1 Candidatus Acidiferrales bacterium
CGCGGCATGATGCGCGTCTGGAACATCTGGCTCGTCTTTGTCACCTTCATGCTCTGCATTCTCGGCACATTTCTCACGCGCTCTGGCGTGGTCAGCTCCGTGCACGCCTTCGCGCAGTCTTCTATCGGACAGTGGTTCTTCGGCTTCCTGATTTTTACCCTCGCCGTCTGCACCATCGCCTACATCAAGAATCGCGACTACCTCAAGAGCGACAACCAGCTCGACTCTATGGTTTCCCGCGAATCGAGCTTCCTGTTCAATAACCTCATTCTGCTCGCCGCCTGCTTCGCCGTTCTGTGGGGCACGCTCTTTCCCGTCATCTCCGAAGCCTTCACCGGCAACAAGATCAGCGTCGGCCCGCCCTTCTTCAACAAAGTGAATATCCCTATCGGTCTTTTCCTCCTCTTCCTCACTGGAGTCGGCCCGCTGCTCGCCTGGCGCCGCACGTCGCTGGACAGTCTCCGCCGCAATTTCGGAATTCCCGTGGTTCTCAGCGGCATTGCCGGCGTCGTCGCCTACGGTCTCGGTTTCCGTCATTTCTATGCGCTCACCTGCCTCATCCTCTGCGTTTTCGTCGCGCTCACGATCTTCGGAGAGTTTTTCCGCGGCATGCGCGTCATCCGGGCCCGCACCGGTATGAACTGGTTTTCCTGCTTCACTGAGCTATCCTTCCGCAACACACGCCGTTACGGCGGCTATGTGATTCATCTCGGCATCGTTTTTATCTTCGTAGGTCTTGCCGGCGCCGCCTTCAATCGCGATATTCAGAGCGCCATGCACACGGGCGACACGATGACCATCGGTCCCTACCGGCTCGTGTGCCAGGAATTCGAAGGGCGCCAGGGCCCTAACTACCAGGCCGAACGCGCCACCATCGAAGTTACGCGCGACGGCAAATCGCTGATGATGCTTTATCCCGAACGCCGGCAGTTCGCCACCGGCAATGGCGAGACTGGGACGATGGTCGCCATTTACTCCACCGTCCGCGAAGACCTCTACGTCGTGTACGCCGGCCGCGACCCCGAAACCGGGGCGCCCATCATCCACGCCTATCTCAATCCCCTTGTGAAATGGATTTGGATCGGCGGACTCGTTCTCGGCATCGGCACCGTACTGGCCATACTTCCCAATCGCCGCCTCGCCATCGTTCTTGCGCCCGCGGCCCAAGCGGCAGGCGCCGGTGTCGGCCCGCAACCGGCCCACGCGGTATCCACCTATGGCGCGCAGGACTGATCTCCGCAAGTCCGTCGGTTGTCATCCCGGGCCCACGAAGCCGGCGGGCGAGGGATCTGCTTTTTCCTCTCCCTGCCTCCCTCCCCGTGGCCGTTCTGTCTCCGACACCCGCGCCTTTACGCGCGCTTTGCTCCTCTTCTTGCTTGTTCTTTCCGTCTTTCTTCCCGCCACCGCGCAGCAAACCGATCGCGCCAAGGCCGTGGGCCATCGCCTCTTCTGCATGTGCGGCTGCAAGCAAATTCTCGTCGAGTGCAACCACGTGGGCTGCCCCATGTCTGCAGGCATGCTCAAGAAACTCGATGCCGAAATCGCCTCGGGCAAGAGTGACGACCTCATCCTCCAATCTTTTGTTCAGGAATTTGGCGCCGAAGTGGTCGCCGAGCCTCCCGCCAAGGGCTTCAATTGGCTCGCCTGGATCATGCCCTTTGCCGCGCTCGGTCTCGGCCTGATGCTTGTCCGCGCCGTGATCACTCGCTGGAACCGCCCCGTGCCTGCTCTGCCGGCGGGCCCATCCGTTCCACCCGACGTTCTCGAGCGCATCCGTCAGGAATCCGAGGAGGACCAGGACTAGCTCCGCCACGCCATGCCCGAAGAAACGATCGTCGCCATCTCCTGCCTCGTTCTCGCCGCCGCTGTCGCTGTCTTCATTTTCTATTTCCGGTCCGAGCCTGCGGACTCTTCGCGTTTCCGCACGCGTCTTGATCAACTCCTCGAGCGCCGCGACTCCATCTACGAAAATCTTCGCGATGTGCGCTTCGAGTTTCGCGCCGGCAAGTACTCCGAGCACGATTACCAGCAAATCCGTCAGTCCCTCGAAGCCGAAGCCGCTTCCGTCCTTTCCGAAATCGACGCCCTGACCGGCGATTCCTCGCCTCGCGCCCGCTCCCGCGCCCTCACCACGGACCACGCGGCGCACCCGGAAGGCGGCCGTTGATGCTTTCCACCCGTATTCATCTCATTCTCGTGCGCAGTCGCTGCCGCAGGCTCCCGAAGTGTCGGGACTTGGTGCCCGCTGTTTCTTCCTTAGCTTTTGTTTGTCTCCTCTTCGCTTTCCCCGTCTCTGCCGGCACTCTTTCCGGCACCGTGAAGAACGGCACCACGGGCAAGGCTCTTGCGCATCAGTCCGTCACGCTCCTCTCCGTACGAAGCGGTATGGAGGAACTCATCAGCGTCGAAACCGGTTCCGATGGCCGCTTCGAGTTCAATCGCCCTGAAATCGGCCAGGGCCCGCTGCTCGTCCGCGTCACGTTCCAGAATGTCGGCTATTTCCAGGCCGCTCCTCCGGGCCGCGACACCGTGGATATCACCGTCTTTGATTCCTCCGCCCCGGCCAGCGCCGTGCACATCGCCTCGCGCACCATCATTTTCCAGCCCAATGGCCCGCGGCTTCTTGTCGGCGAAGATTTCACGGTGGAAAACAACACGAATCCTCCCGCCACCTACGCCAACTCTCGGGGCACATTTGAATTCGGTGTTCCCGATCGCGCTCAGCTCAGCCAGGTCAGCGCCACAGGCCCCGGCGGCATGCCACTCACGCAGGGCACCATGGATAAGGGCAAGAACCGCTACGCCGTCGATTTCGCCATCAAGCCCGGCGAAACCAATTTCCGCGTCGCCTACGATCTTCCTTACAATAGCGACCGCGCTTCGGTCGCGCCTGTCATCCTTGCTCCCGTTCCGCGCGTCATGATTGCCGCTCCCGTTGGAGTTCAGATTGTCGGCGATGGCTTCAGTCCGGCCGGCGTGGACCAGGGCTTCACCCTGCTGACGCGCGATACCGTCTCGCCTGGCGTTCCACTCAGCATTTCTCTTTCCGGCGCGGCTACGGTGCAGGCACAGGGCCAGCCCAGCGGTGGTGGCCAGCCCGCGGGACCCGATGCTGGCACCTCCGCTCCCGCCGGCGAAGCGATTCAGGTGATTTCTCCCCGCCTTTCTAGCTTTCAGTGGATTGTCCTGGGTGGTATGGGGCTCTTCTTCCTGGCCGGCTTCTTTTTCCTGATGCGCCAGCCCGCCGCAGCCGGCCCGCACCCGCCGCTTCCCAGCGCCGCCGGTACCGCCTCACTCCATGCTCCCGTTGCCACTCCCGAAAGGACGGCGCGCCCCCGAGATATCGGTACTGCGCCTGCTGCTACTCCGTCTGCCTCAGCCGTTCTCGCCGAAGCGGACCGAGGTGCTCGCATGAATCTCGAAGAGCTCAAGGACACGCTCTTTCGCCTCGAACTCCGCCGTCAGGCCGGAACGATTTCTGAGGCCGACTATGCCCGCGAACGAGCCCGCATCGAAATCGTAATTCGCGATCTGGTGCGTGGTTAGGGGGCGCGCCCTGTCCTCCTCCCCCGACATCGCGCTCTCCGGAGACACGGCCGGTCTGCCCGCCGTGGCGGGACTGGGGATTGAATACTCCGCCGTCGAAAAGCGCTACGGCCCCATCCGTGCCCTCCGCCCCACCACACTCGAAATCCATCACGCCGAATTTGTCGCCCTGCTCGGCCCCAACGGCTCGGGCAAGACCACGCTGCTTCGTCTCACCGCGCAGCTCGCCCGCCCCACCTCAGGTTCGATCCAATTCCGCGGCCCTTCGGGTATCGAATCCCGCTCCGCAGCCCGCCGCCGTTTGGGCGTGGTCGCCCACCCCACCATGCTCTACGACGACCTGACCGCGGAAGAAAATCTCCAGCTTTTCGCCCGCCTGTACGATTTGCCCGATGCCGCTGCTGCCGTTTCCACCCGCCTCGCTGCCTGCGGCCTCGCCGACCGCCGCACCGATCTGGTTCGCACGTTTTCTCGCGGCATGCGCCAGC
>DASPSB010000197.1:0-5766 GCA_035624135.1 Candidatus Acidiferrales bacterium
ATGGGCGAAGAGCTATCGGTGGAAATTGTGGGGCACACGGACAGCAGCGGGCCGGACGCGGCGAACCAGAGATTGGGCCAGTACCGGGCCACACGGATGGTTCAGGCGTTCGAGCGCGCCGGGTTGCGTTCGTCCATCTTCCACGTGCGCAGCGCGGGCAGTAGCGAGCCGCTGGCGGGCGAGGGCAGCGAGGCGGAGCGCCAGATCAACCGGTGTGTGACCTTCCGCGTGCTGCGGCCCGTGGCGGGCGCGCAACCCTGAGGCGAATCTCCCGTGGAATATAAGAAGAAGATTTGCATGCTCGGCTCATTTGCTGTGGGCAAAACCAGCTTGGTGCGCCGGTACGTCAAAAGCATTTACGACGAAAAGTACCACACGACCGTCGGCGTGAAGGTGGACAAGAAGCCGCTTCGCATGGGCGACGACGACGTGATCCTGATGCTGTGGGACTTTTATGGAGAAGATGATTTCCAGAAGCTGCGCATGGATAGCCTGAGCGGCTCGAACGGCTATCTTCTGGTGGCCGACGGGACCCGGCGCGCGACGCTCGACAAGGCCCTGGAATTGAACGAGCGCATGCAGGCCGGTCCGAACGCGGCGCCGGTGGTGCTGGTGGTGAACAAAATGGACCTGGCAGCGGACTGGGAGATCACTCCGGAGATGCTGGAGGAACTGCGCGGGCGGGGATGGTCGCCACTGCAAAGCAGCGCCAAGACGGGCGAAGGGGTGGAAGAAGCGTTTTTTGCGCTGGCGCTGAAGATCATGGGAAAGAGCAAATGACAGCCGACGCGCTGCCGGAACAATTGCTGGCGCGCATGGGCTATGCCGTGTTTGAGGATGCAGGCGCCGGCGCGCTCGTGGCGGTCGGCACGCCCCCGGACTGGTTCGGGCGCGTATTCGGCGCGGATGCAGCGGCAGACGGGGCGCGATTCGTTCCCGGGGACCACTCGCCCTACCTGGAAAACTTTCTGGCGTCTGCGGAGCGGGTGTGGGTGCTCGGCACGGGCGAACGCGCCGAATCCGGCCCGTGGATCGAGAGCGCGCCCGACGGCAGCGAGGTGGCGCTCGAAGCGGAAGCGTGGGTGCTCGACGGCCGGCGGATTCTGGTGGTGGCAAACCAGCAGGAACGGTTCGAGGAGATTTCGCGCCGGCTGCAAATTGCGCGGGACGAAAAACTGGCGCACGAGCGGCTGCGGCGGGAAATCCAGACAAAAGAGGTGCTGCTGCACTGCATCGTGCACGACCTCTCGCAGCCGCTGACGGCGCTGCGCGGCTGCCTTTCGCTGCTGAACATGGGGCTGCCGCCGGAAAAAGTGCGGGAAGTGGTGGATGTGGCGGACCGGCAAACGCGGAAGCAGGAAGCGATGATCCGCGATGTGCTGAAGGCGTTTTCGAGCGAAATGGCGGCGCTGGAAGCGGTGAAAGCGGGGCAGACCGTGGATCTGGCGCAGGGCGCGCGCGAGGTCGTGAACGAATACAGGGCGGCGTTCGCCAGTCAGGGAGCGGAACTGGCGCTCGATGCCCGGCTGGAGGAGCCGCTCGACTGGCGTGTGACGGGGGAGCCGGACCGGCTGCGGCGGATCTTCACGAACTACCTGGAAAATGCGCTGCGGTATTCGCCGTCGGGAACCGTGGTGACCGTGGGCGCGGAAGAGAACGGAAATTTTCTTCGTGCGTTCGTGGACGACCAGGGTCCCGGACTGCCGGAGGGTGTCACGTCGGCAAAACTGTTCCGGTTGTTCGGAAAGGGCAAGGAGAGCACCGGAAAAGCGGGGCTGGGACTCTACTTCTGCAAAATCACGGCGGAGCGCTGGGGCGGAAGCGTGGGCTGCGAAAACCGGCCGGCCGGCGGGACGCGCTTCTGGTTCCGGCTACCGCGTCCGCGTGGGGCCGAGCGGACCGGAGTGGTCGCCGTGGCGGCTGCCCCGCAGAAAAACGGTGCGCAAACGGCGACGCTGCAAACGCTACCGGCTCCATCCAGTGCGTCGCAGCCGGTGGCGAGGCCATTGCGCGTTTTACTGGCGGACGATTTGCCCATCAACCGGCAAATGATTGCGGAGCTGCTCTCCTTCCGCGGGCACAAAGTGGAATCGGTAGGAAACGGGAAAGCGGCGGTCGAGGCGGTGCGCGCGCGGGTATTCGACGTGGTGCTGCTGGACGTGGAAATGCCGGTGATGAATGGTTTGGAGGCGGCGCGCGCCATCCGCGCTGGGGAGCTGGCGAGCGGGAGGAGAATTCCCCTGTTTGCTGTGACCGCGAACGATTCGCCCGAAGACCGCGAGCAGATCCAGCGAGCGGGGATGGACGGGCATCTGTTGAAACCGTTCGACCGCGAGGATTTGTACCGCCTCGTCGAGGATGCGGAGGGCGGCAGCGCGGGTGCGGCAGCGGCGCCGCCAGAAATACCAAAGGCGCTTGCGCCCCAGGCTCCGGCGGCGCGCGAGGCCATTGTGGCGCGGTTTGGGGGCGACACGAGGCTGGCCGCCCAGCTCGCGCGTATGTTTCTGAAGGATTCGCCGCGCCTGGTGGGCGCAGTGCGGCGTGCGGCGGCACGGCGCGATTCCCAGGCTCTGGCGCACACGGCGCACGCGCTCAAAGGCGCAGTGGCACATTTCGGCGCGCAGCAGGCGAGGGCAGCGGCGGCGCGGCTTGAGGATTTGGGAAAACGGGGGGAGAAAAAGGGAGTGAAGGAAGGGCTCGCCGAACTGGTTCCCGCAGTGGATGCGCTGCGCGTGGTGCTGGCGGAGTTTGCCGGTGGACGGAAGGCCGGCGGGTCCAAGCGGAGAACAAGAGGACGGAAGGGTTAACGACGCGGCGCGACGGAGGAAGCGTGAAAACCATACTGATTGCCGATGACGACCGAATCCTGCGGACATTTGCGGGCAGGCTGCTGAAAAAACAGAAATACGGAGTGGCCACGGCGGCGGATGGCCAGGCCGCCCTAGCGCTGCTGAAGAAGAAGAAGTTCGACCTGGTGCTGCTGGACCTGTGGATGCCGAAGATGAACGGATTTGAGGTGCTGGCGCTGGTGCGGCAGCAGCCGAAAACGCCGCGGGTGGTGGTGATGACGTCGGATGAAACGCCGGAGGCCATGCTGCGCGCCGTGCGCGAACAGGCCTATCGCTACATCACGAAGCCGATCGAGCCGGCCACGCTGCTCGAGTTGGTGGAAGACGCGCTGGAAGAAAGGCCGGAAGCGCCGCCCATCGAGGTGATTTCTGCAAAGCCGACGTGGGTCGAGCTGCTGGTGCCGTGCGATCTGGACTGCGCGCGGCGCATCCAGCTCTTCCTGAATCAGTTGAAAACGGATTTGCCAGAAGAGGCGCGCGAGCGCGTGGGGCAGGCCTTTCGCGAATTGCTGACGAACGCGGTGGAGTGGGGGGGGAAACTGGATCCGAACCGCAAGGTGCGCGTGTCGTACGTGCGCACGCCCAAGATGGTGCTTTACCGCATTGCGGACCCCGGGCCGGGATTCAAATTCGAGGGGCTGACGCACGCCGCGGTGGGCTACGCGGGCGACGATCCCACGGCCCATATGGAAGAGCGCGAGAAGAAGGGACTGCGGCCCGGCGGGCTGGGGATTTTTATGACCCGCGAGCTGGTGGACGATCTGGTTTACAACGAGAAGCAGAACGAAGTGATATTTGTGAAATACCTGTAATAGAAAACCGAAAAACGGGGGATCAAAGCAGATCCCTGCCTGCGGCAGGCAGGACTGACCCCGACAGTCTCGAAGTTTCGGGACGCCGCAGATCGGGATGACAAGACGCCGTGCGGGCAGTAAGGCTATTCTGCGCGGAGCGTATGCGATGGATCCACCTGGGCCGCGCGCCAGGCCGGAATCCAGCAGGCCAGCGCGGAAACGCCGACGAGCAGCGCGACCACACCGAAGTAGGTCCCAGCGTCGAGCGGTCCCACCCCGAACAGCAGCGTGACCAGCGCCTGGCTCGCCGCCGTGGCCCCGGCGAGGCCGATGAGTACCGCCAGCAGCGTGAGCGAGAGTCCCTGCCGCAGCACCATGGCGACGATATTCACTCGCGTGGCGCCAAGCGCGGAGCGCACCCCGATCTCGCGGATGCGCTCGGTGACGCTGCCGGACATCACGCCGTAGATGCCCACAGCGGCGAGCACGAGCGCCATCAGGGCAAACGATTCAAAGAGCACCAGCGCGAAATGCCGCTGGGCTTCGGAAGCTGCGAGCAACTGGTCCATAGTGGCGACGCGCACGATGGGTTGGTCCTTATCCACCGACCAGATGGCGCGGCGGATGGCGGGAGCGAGTGCAGTGACGTCGCCGGATGCGCGGACGACGAAGGACATCAGACTGTCCACCCAGTACCACTGCTGGGGCGCGACGTAAACGGCGTCCGTCTGGCTCACCGCCAGCGAGGTCTGTTTCACGTTTCCGACCACTCCAACGATCGTGGACCACGGTTCTTTCGAATTTCCGCTGCCCGGGCCGATGCGAATCCCGTTGCCGATGGGATCGCGGCCGGGAAATTTCCGTTTCGCCAGCGATTCGCTGATGACTATGGCGGCGGGCGCGCCGATCGTGTCGTGCGAGTCGAGCAGGCGTCCACGCAGGAGCGGGATGCCCATGGTCTCGAAGTAATTGGGCGTCACCGCATAGCGGAGCACGCTGGCATCGTCCTGCGGGTCGAACTCGTTTTCGAATTCCACGCCGTAGCCGTCCAACTCGCCGCTCAGCGGCAACTGGCTGGTGAACGCGACGGCAGTGACGCCCGGAACGCGCTCAACCGCCTCGCGAGCCTGTTCGAAGAACCGGTAGCGGGCGGCATCGGAGTCGTATTGGTGGCCGGATTCCTGCACCTGCAAGGTGAGCAGTTGCGAGGCGCGGAATCCCACATCCACGGAGAAAAGCTGTTCGAGGCTGCGCAGCAGCAATCCGGCGCTGACCAGCAGAATGAGCGCCAGCGAAACCTCGGCGACCACCAGGGCGCGGCGCGTGAACTGATGGCCGCCGATGGCCTGTCGCGAGCTCTGCCGGAGTCCCGACTGCACGTCGTTGCGGGTGGCGTGCATGGCGGGGATCAGCCCGACGGCGAAGCCGATTAGCGTGGTGATGGCGAGCGCGAAGAGAAAGACGGCGCCGTTGACGGCGATGGCGCCGATGCGGGGCAGATCCGGTGGCGCGAGCGCCACCAGCGTACGTACCGAAAGCTGTGCCACGAGGATTCCGAGCGCGCCGCCGAACGCGGCGAGCACCAGGCTTTCGGTGAGCAGTTGCCGCACCAGCCGTTCGCGCGCGGCCCCCAACGCTATGCGCACGGACATTTCTCCCCGGCGCTGCACGCCGCGGGCGAGAAGCAGATTGGTGACGTTGACGCAGGCGATGGCCAGTACCAGAAGAACGGCGCCGAGAATGGCGAGCAGCGCGGGACGCACGGTACGCGTGATCTCGCCCTGCAAGGCATTGGCGATGAAGCCGAATTTCAGATTGGCCCAGGGAGGGCGGGGAAATTCAGCGACCGGATTGTACGCGATTTCTTTCAGATCCCGGCGCGCAAAATCGAGAGAAACGCCCGGCCGGAGCCGGCCCAGCATCTGCATGTGATGGCCCCACTCGCGCGTGTTGACCGCACTGGCGTGTTCGGTGTCGTACTGCATGGGCCGCCAGATGCGAGCCAGCGGCGCCATGACGTTTTCAAACGAGCGTGGCATCACGCCAACCACGGTCCAGAGGTCGCTGTCGAGCGTAATCTGCTGTCCGACGATGGTGGGGTCGGCCTGGAAGCGACTGCGCCA
>DASPSB010000201.1:0-8225 GCA_035624135.1 Candidatus Acidiferrales bacterium
GGTCTGGCGGCGGATCCAAAACGGCGAGTTCGTGGTGAGCGTGGAAATCGATCCGCCGAAAGGGATCTCCTGTGAGCGAGTGTTCGAGCAGGTAGCACGGCTGATGGACTCGGGGAAAGTGCATTCGATCGACATCAACAGCGGGACGCTGGCGCGCGTGGGGATGGACGCGCTGGTGCTGGCGGGGGCACTGGAAGCGCGAGGGGTAGAGACCATTCCGCATTTGACTACGCGGGACCTGAACATCATCGGGCTGCAGGCCATGTTGCTGGGCGCGTGGTCGTTGGGCGGAGTGCGCAATGTTCTGGCCATTACCGGCGACCCGCCGTCACTCGGCGACCATCCGGAGACGAGCGGGGTGTACGAAGTGGATTCCATCGGGCTGGTGAAAATCCTGGCGCGGCTGAACCAGGGCATGGACTGGGCCGGAAAAACGCTGGGAGGGGCGACGAATTTCACGATCGCCGTGGCCGTCAATCCGGTGGCCGACGATCTCGACTACGAGATCGCGCGCTTCCGGCAGAAGATCGAAGCGGGCGCCCACGTGGCCATGACCCAGCCGGTGTTCGATCCGGAGCAATGGCACGCGTTTGAAAAGCGGCTGGGCGAAAAATGTCCGATTCCCGTGCTCGCAGGAGTCTGGCCGCTCACCAGCCACAAGCAGGCGATGCGGTTGAACAACGAAGTACCGGGCATCGTAATTCCCGAGGCGGTGCTCAAGGATCTGGAATCCGCTGGGACGGCAGGGCGCGAGCGCGGATTCGCAATCGCCCGGCGCGTGCTGGACTGGGCGCGCACGGAACTGGCCGGAGCGTACCTGATCGCGCCATTCAAACGCTACGAGGAAATCCTGGAAATCTTCAATTAAGCGCGCCGGCGGCGCGGTTTCCACGCATCACGAGGCGAGATCCCGAAGCAGCCGTGCCGCGATACGTTCGGCCGCGCGGCCGTCCCACAAGTCGGGAACGCGGCCGCGCTTTCCGCGACCGGCGAGCGCCTCGCGCACGCCGCGCACCAGCGCCACCACGTCGCTCCCCAAGACTGTGTTTGTGCCTTGATCAACGGTAATGGGCCGCTCGGTTGAATCCCGAAGAGTGAAGCAGGGCACGCCGAGCGCAGTAGTCTCCTCCTGGATTCCTCCGGAATCGGTGACTACGGCTGCGGCGCAGCTCTCGAGGCGCAGAAAATCAAGATAGCCGAGCGGCGCGGTGATGCGAAGGCCCGCTCCACGCTCGTCCCATGCCTGCACAAAGAATTTTTCCATGCCGAACTGCTCGAACCGCTGAGCGGTCCGTGGATGAACCGGGAACAATACGGGAGCCTCGCGAGCAATTTCCGCGAGCGCATCCACCAGCGGGAGCAAGGACTCCACGGAGTCCACATTCGACGGACGGTGCAGGGTAACCAGCACGAACGGCCGAGGGCGCGCGATGCCGGATTGGAGGCCGAGTTCGTGGAGAATTGCGGTCTTTTCCGCCGCGGGGAGAAACCTGCGCAGGGAATCGATCATCACGTTTCCAACCAAATGGACGCGTTCGCCGGCGATTCCTTCGCGCTGAAGGTTTTCGACGCCGCTCGGCTCGGTAACGAACAGCCAGTGGGAAATCCGGTCGGTGAGGACGCGATTGATTTCCTCCGGCATGGCGGGATCGAAGCTGCGCAGTCCCGCCTCGACATGAGCCACAGGGATGTTGAGCTTGGCAGCGACGAGGGCTCCGGCCAGGGTGGAATTGACGTCGCCGACCACGACGGCGGCGTCGGGCCGCCAGCCGAGCATGACCGGCTCGAGGCGCTGCAAAATCAGGCCGGTCTGCACGCCGTGCGCGGCGGAGCCCACTTCCAGATTCGTATCGGGCCGCGGAATTGCGAGCTGGTCGAAGAACAGCCGCGACATGGCCTCGTCGTAGTGCTGTCCCGTATGGACCAGATGCAACTCGGCGCGCCCGGCCAGGGCCGGCATAAGCGGCGCCGCTTTGACGAAATTGGGGCGCGCGCCCACGACGAGCATCAGCCGGGGGAGTGCTTTGACGGCCACGGCTCAGAAGAAGAAAAATCGGCGGGAAGAGCGAGTGGAAGAGGAGACAGCATCCGGCTCGGGCGCCCAGGGGAGCAGCTCGCCTTGCCACGCGGCCAGGGGATTATCGTGGAACAGCGCGTTGGCCACCTGGGAGCCACACCGGGACGCGACCAGATCGTAAGCCTCCCGCAAACGGGGCGGCCTGCGATCGAGATTGTGCGCGTCGCTGGCCACAAAGTGGGCCCAGCCACGGTCGAGGTACTCGAGCGCAGCTCGTTCCGCAGTACGGCCAAAGCCGCCCGTGAGCGAAAGCGCGGTGAGTTGCACGTAGCAACCTGCCTCGAGCCACCGGCGCAGGCGTTCGGGGGCCGCACGAATCAGCGGGTTGCGTTCCGGATGCGTCACGATGAGCCTCAACCCCGCATGCTGAAGCCGGAGGAGAGCCTTGTCCAGGAACGGAGGCAGAGAGAAGTCCGCGAGTTCGAGGAGCAGATATTGTTTTTGGTTCAGGGCAAAACGCCCGGGTGAGACTGAGGCGGCTTCGATATTTTCGTAGCTCAGATGGAAATCGCAGCCTGTGGCCAGATGGAGGCGCGCTTCGAAGCGCGCTGCGAGATCGCGACAGAGTTCGAGGTTGCGATCACCGTCGAAAGAGTAGACATCATTGGCATGGGGTGTGGCGGCAACGTGCGTGATGCCATCGGCGAGGGCCATTTCCGCCATCGCGACTGACTCTTCCATCGTTTCCGGTCCGTCGTCGAGGCCGGGCAGCAGGTGACAGTGAATATCCACCATGGCGACGAGGATACCTGCGGCGAATGCGCGGCACAATCGCGAAGGCCGGGGAGAGTTCCGCCAGGGAAGCAGTTGCCGGGTGGCTGGTGTCAGCGCAGCAGCGAGTCGTAAACTTCGAAGGCACCCAACAGAAAGACGAGGGCAGCGAAGAGCAAACGCATCCGCTGGGGCGCCAGGCGCAACGCCAGCCGGGCGCCCACGACGCCCCCCAGAAACACTCCTGGCATCAGCAGAAGACCGACGCGCCAATCCACCTGACGGGCGCTCGCGTAGTTGAGGAACGCCAGCAGGCCGGTCGGAGGGACCATGGCGATCAGCGTGGTTCCCTGTGCGCGGTGCTGCTCGAATCCGAACAGCAGAACGAGCAGGGGAACGAAGAGGATTCCGCCGCCGACTCCCAGCAAACCACCCACCGCGCCGATCGCGGAAGCGGCCAGAAACAGCGCGAACGGCTGCCAGAGCGACCGGCTCATCCCTTTCCTCCGACAGGCTGGCCATCGGCCGCACGCAGACCTTCGCGCGTTTGCAAGACAAGAAGCAGAGAAGCGATGATGAGAAAGATTCCGAAAATGCCCTTTAGGGGGCGCGCAGGAATCAGCAGCGCGACGACACTGCCTCCATATCCTCCAGCCAGGGCGCCACAGGCACAGACGATTCCGGCGCGGAGGTCTACGTCGCCGGATTTCCAGTATTCGCGGAGAGCGCCGAGCCCGATGGGGGGAAGAAGAAGAAACAGCGAGGTGCCCTGCGCGAGGTGCTGCCTGAAACCAATCAGATGGACGAGCATGGGCACCACCACGATGCCGCCGCCCACACCCATCAGACCGACCAGGACCCCCGCGGCCAGTCCCAGCAAGACGACTTCCAGTGCACCCGCGCCCATTCCTTCCCGACTCCGCGCTGCGAGATGCCGGCGAGCCCAGAAGGGGCTAGTCTGCGCGATACGCCTGATTCCGGCAACAGCCAATCGCGCCCGGGTGCCACGGGGGCAAAATTTTTCGGCACTCGGGTGGCGCGGCTTCCTGTCGCGCTAAAATGATTCCTGCTATATTCGATGGGCATTCTTGGGTGAAAGCGATGAGGAGGAAATCCGTTTTCCATGGCCACGCGGCGTCCCCCCGAATACTTCGGCGGCAAGAAAATTGAGGTTGGCATCATCGGCCTCGGATATGTGGGCCTGCCGCTAGCACTGCGCTTCGCGGAACAGGGCCACCAGGTGAAGGGGTTCGACACCGACCCCCAAAAGGTCGCGAAGTTGAACGCGGGCCAGAGCTACATCCAGCACATTCCGGCGGGCAGAATCGCGCAGTTCCGCAGCAGCGGGGCCTTCTCGGCCACATCCGATTTCGCCGAAATCGCAGGCCGCGACGCCGTGATCATCTGCGTCCCCACGCCGCTCGACGAACGGTATCAGCCAGACCTTAGTTACGTCGAGCAGACCGTGCGGTCGGTTCAGCCGCACCTGAAGCGCGAGCAGTTGATCGTGCTGGAAAGCACCACATATCCCGGGACGACCGAGGAGCTTGTGCTTCCCATCCTGGAAAAATCGGGGCTGAAATGTCCGGTGCAACGGGACAAACATGCCGCCGAGCCGGCCACGGATTTTTACCTGGCCTTTTCTCCCGAACGTGAAGACCCAGGGAACAAGAATTTTTCGCTGGCACAGATCCCGAAGGTGGTGGGGGGAACCAACGCTCCGAGCCGGCGGGCTGCGGCCGCCCTTTACGGGCAAATCGTGGCGCGCGTGGTGGAGGTGAGTTCGACGCAGGCCGCGGAGATGTGCAAGCTGCTCGAAAACATTTTCCGGTGCGTGAACATCGCGCTGGTGAATGAACTCAAGATGCTGTGCTCGCGGATGGGAATCGACATCTGGGAAGTGATCGAGAGCGCTTCAACCAAGCCCTTCGGATTCATGCCGTTTTATCCGGGTCCCGGACTGGGCGGCCATTGCATTCCGGTGGACCCTTTTTATCTTTCGTGGAAGGCGCACGAGTACGATTTCTCGACACGGTTTATCGAGCTGGCGGGCGAGATCAACACTTCGATGCCCTACCACGTGGTGAATGAAATCGCGGCGGCGCTCAACGAGCGGAAAAAGAGCCTGAAAGGGTCGCGGATCCTGCTGCTGGGCGTGGCCTACAAGAAGGACGTGGACGACCTGCGCGAATCGCCGTCACTCAAGATCATGCAGTTGCTGCGCGCGCGCGGAGCACAGCTCGACTACAACGATCCCTACTTCGCCACGCTGCATCGCATGCGCCACTACGACTATTCGAACATGCGCTCGGTGGAGCTGACCCCCCAGGTGCTGGCGAGCTACGACGCAGTGGTCATCGCGACCGACCACACGGCCTACAATTACCAGGAGATCGTGGACGCTGCGCCGCTGGTGGTGGATACGCGCAACGCCACCAAATCCATTACTCGCAACCACGCCAAGGTCGTGCGCTGCTAGCTGCGCCGCCATGCCTTCGCCAGAAGAGTTCATCCGCGCACAGCTCGAGGAGAGCTGCCATGTGAAGCACAGCTTTTCGCCCGAGCTTGTGGCACTGATTGCAGAGTTGGCGCGGCGCATCACGCAGGCCGTGGAGAAGGGCGGGAAGGTCATCCTGTTCGGGAACGGCGGAAGCGCCGCAGACGCCCAGCACATCGCCGCGGAGTTCGTGGTGCGGTTGCGAGAACATCGGCGGCCCATCGCGGCGATGGCGCTGACGGTGAACACTTCGATTCTGACCGCTGCGGCGAACGATTACGGTTATGAACAAGTGTTTTCGAGGCAGGTGGAGGCGCTGGCGCTTCCTGGCGACGTGCTGATCGCACTATCTACGAGTGGGGCGAGCGCAAATGTTCTGCTGGCCGCGGAAACAGGCCGGGCGAGAGGGGCCTGGGTCGCAGCGCTCACGGGAGAATCGGGCGGCGGGCTCCGGAAACGCTCCGACCTGCTCATAAACGTGCCTTCGCAGGATGCACAACGCATCCAGGAAGCGCACATAACTGTCGGTCACATCCTGTGCGCGCTGGTGGAGCAACAACTGAAAGCCGGGGCATCTCCCGCTTAACAGCGCCAGCGAAAATCGCAGGCACCTGTTCGACGGAGCGATTCCAGGTTCGTTCACTACCTGGCCGAGCGGGCCCGTTCGAGGATCGCCTCGATAACCGCGGATTTAGCATCGGCGTAATTTTGGACGTACTTCCATTCTTGTCGAGCCAGTTCGGCCTTGGTGCGCGCGTAGAGGTCGCGATCCAGGGCGTTGCTTCGAAGCCAGTCTCGGAACATCAGCATGCGGGCGATTTCCGGGCATCCAGAAGAGAAGACGTGAAGGTTGGCTTCCGTGCCAGTTCCTTTGAGCATGCGGTGCTCGTGCCAGTCGGGCTCCCGGATGCGCAGAACGTATCCAATACCCTCGAGGGCGGGCACGTATGCGCCTTCGTTGGCCGAGTCGGCCACGACGAGCAAGATGTCGATGACCGGTTTAGCGGCCAGCCCTGGCACCGAGGTTGATCCCGCATGCTCAATTCTCAGCGCACGGCATCCGAGGACAGCCCTAATCCGGTCTGATTCGCACCGGAAGATCTCGGGCCACTGTGGATCATAATCGACTACGCGGACTTTGCCCGAAACTTGCTCGGGCTCGCCGACCGAGCGTGCGCGAGCCTGCGTCTCCGAGAGCGGTGTGGAATGTTGGGAGTCCTTTGGCTCGCCGGCCATGGCCTTTGTATCTCATCATTTGGGCGGCCGGACGTGAAAACCGCCCTTCCGCAATTCACGCAGCGGGACCCGTCAACGCGCTGTAATGCCGAGTCTATATCCTAACTGCAGGAGTAGGGCGGCGGAAGCGACAGGAGCTGAGGACGAGACCCATGTGCTCGGCGTTAGGTCCGGCTTATGGCTCTCACGGCGCGATCAGGGCGCGAGACGCCGGCGGCAGGTCGGGCAGAATTTGCTGCCTTTCAGGTCGATCCATTCGACAGCATGTGATGGAGCCATCACGCATTCATAATTGTCGCAGTGGACCAGGCCGAAGGTGTGGCCGAGTTCGTGCACAGTCTCCTTGAGCAGCCGCGCGCTCTCCAAACTCGCATCCGGAGGCAGGCCGTAGAACTCCTGCCTCAACCGGCATGTGGAAACTACTGCGCAGCGTCCTTCCAATTGCGCTTCGCCAAACACAAACGTCAGCACGGGGACATACAAGTCCGAGGGCGTGACGGCCAGCAAGCGTGAGGAGCCGGGAATGATGCGCGTGGCCAGCCCGGCCAAGATCTCTGTGGAAGAGTACTGTTGCCGGCTCACGTTGAAGGCGCGTGCGGGAGCGGGCTCAGCCCGGAGAATCTCACACCGGGTGCCGAACACCACCCCGAGGCCGCGGCCGAGTTCGGCCAGCATCCCATCCGTTAGATTTCCCAAAGGCAATACTTGAATTCGGTTCACGTGACATCGGCCGTAACTTTTTTCCATCCGTACTTCTTAAGCTTGTTGTGGAGCGTTACCCGATCAATGTCGAGCACGGCCGCCGCCTGCGTTTGGTTGCCGTTGCACTCCTCCAGAACTGCGAGGATGTGGGCGCGTTCCGCATCCTCGAGGGTGCGCGGCAAATCAGCGTGAGGGGCGAGCTTGAGCGAAAAGTCCTGTTCGCGCAATTCGGGTTCCTGCGCCACAACCATGGCCCGTTCCACCGCATTCTCCAGCTCGCGAACGTTGCCGGGCCACGGGCAGGCCACGAGCTGTTCCATGGCTGCCGGGGAAACTCGCGTGATCCGCTTGTTCATGGAGGCGGAAAACTTGCGGATGAACACGTCCACAAGCAGCGGGATATCGCTTTTCCGCTCGCGCAGGGGCGGCAAGCGGATCTGGAACACGTTCAGCCGGTAGTACAGATCCGGGCGGAACTTGCCTTCGTGGATCAGCGTCTCCAGGTCTTTGTTTGTCGCGGCGATGCAGCGGAAATCCACGTGAATAGGCTGCGTGCTGCCCACGCGAGTGATTTCGCGCTCCTGCAAGACGCGCAGCAAATCCGTTTGGGTCTTGAGGCTGATGTCGCCGATTTCGTCCAGAAAGACGGTGCCGCCTTCGGCCATTTCAAAGCTGCCCTTTTTGCGGTATTGCGCGCCCGTGAAGGCCCCTTTTTCGTGTCCGAAGAGTTCGCTTTCCAAGAGCGTCTCCGTAAGCGCGCCGCAATGGATCACCACCATGGGGTTGTAGCGCCGGTTGCTGGCGGCATGAATGGCGCGCGCGCACAGCTCCTTGCCCGTGCCGCTCTCCCCGGTAATCAGCACGGTGGCCTCGGTGGGGGCCACGGTCTGGATGGCCTCCAGAACGCGCATCATCTGCGAGCTCTGGCCAACGAGCTCTTTTGGGCCGCCAACGGCCGCGAGCGTTTCACGCAGCTGAATGTTTTCCCGCTCGGCCTGCTTA
>DASPSB010000219.1:0-4054 GCA_035624135.1 Candidatus Acidiferrales bacterium
GTGCCCCTGCGCGTGGCGGCCGGCGATCCGGAGCCGGATGCGGCGTTGCCGCCGGATGTGGCGGCGCGAGTGCCGAGATACCTGAGCGCGTATCGAGCGCCGGGATCGCGGTAGGGCGGTCCACCGCAGGGCAAATGGGGCACGACATGTCGTGCCCCTACGAGGAAGAACGGACCCAGAGCCAGTAGCCAACCGAGACGACGCCGAGCCAGGGAATGCCGGCGACGATGGTGGGCCGCATGCCGGGAATCCACCAGGTGGTAACCAGAATCGCGATGAGCAGAGCCGCGCCGGCGAGAGAAGTGTACGGATAGCCGATCATGCGCACGGGCAGGCGCGGGCCGCCGCTGCGCTCCCACGCCGGCCGGAAGCGCAGGTGGGTGAGGAAAATCATCAGCCAGACGAAGAGCCCTCCGAACAGCGCAACGCCGAATAGCAGGACATAGGCCCGGTCCGGAGACACCAAATTCACTACGGTTGCTACGGCGAGTCCCGCAGCCGTCAGCAACAGGGCAGGCACGGGCGCTCCGCGGGCGTTCACACGTCCCAAAGCCTGGGGCGCGTATCCACCGCGCGCGAGAGAGAAAATCATCCGGGTGCACAGATAGAGGTTCGTGTTCATGCTGGAGAGGGCGGCAGTCACAACGACAAAGTTCATGGCATGTGTCGCCGCGGGAATTCCGATCAATTGAAAAACGGTGACGAACGGGCTGGCGGATATGGCGCCGCCGTTGGAGCCGATGCGGTCCCAGGGAACCACGCCGACAAGCACGGTAATCGCCCCGACGTAGAACAGCGTCAGCCTTCCTAGCATTGACCGCATCGCACGGGGCACGGCTGTAGCGGGATCCTTTGCTTCTCCCGCCGTGACGGCGATGATTTCCGAGCCGATGTAACTGAGAATGACGAAGCAGAGGGCGCGCCAGACGCCGGCGATGCCCATGGGCAGGAAACCGCCATCGGAAGTGAAATGGGACACGACACTGTGGCTCGTGCCACCCAACCCGGAGAGCAGCCAGGCGCCGAAACCGATAAACATCACAATGGCAACGACTTTGATGAACGCGAACCAGTACTCGAATTCGCCAAACGCGCCGACGCTGCGCGCGTTGACGTAGAGAAGCGCGGCCGAAAAGCCAACGATCCAAACCCACTGCGGCACCTGGGGCCACCACCATCCGCAATAAATGCCCACGGCAGTAGCCTCGCCACCGATAGCGATCGATTGCGCCGCCCAGTACGTGTAGCGAACGGCGAAGCCAGCCCAACGCGACAGGTAGAGTTCCGCATAAACGCCAAAAGAGCCCGCGGCCGGATGCGCTACAGCCATCTCCGCAAGCGCGCCGACGAGCAGCAGGGCGATGCAGGCGCCCAGCACATAGGTGAGAATGACAGCGGGGCCTGCCTCGCGCACCGCCAGCCCGCTGCCCAGGAAAAGCCCGGTGCCGATCGCGCCTCCGATGGCGATCATGGTCATTTGGCGAGTGCTGAGCTGGCGCGAAAGCCCGGCTTCCTGCTTGGCAAGATTGAGGATATCTGTGGTCACTTCCGCGGCCTTGGAGGACGGGGCGTCCGGCAGCGGGGCAGGGGAAGGAGGGATTGTCACTGCGGGGCGCGCCCCGCAGCCCCGCGCTGAAATTCATTCACGGCCTCGAGCAGACGGGCGATGTCGGCTTGGTTGTTGAACAAATGGCAGGCCACGCGCACGCCGCCAAGTCCCGCCGTATAACGCAGCGAAACGAGCACGCGGCGGGACAATAGGTGGTCAACGATTGCGGCATTGCGCTCCGGCGTGCCCAGGCTGAAGGTGACGATGCCCGCGCGCTCGGCGCGTGCCCGCGGAGTGCTCACGGCAATTCCCAGCCTGTCGAGTCCGGCAAAGAGCGCGTCGCCCAGGGCCCAGACGTGGTCGGCGATTCGTTGCTGCCCCAGCTCCAAGAAAATTCGCAGTGAGGCGGCAAGCCCGATAGCGCCCGGATAATTGGCTGTCCCCCCGGCCTCGTATCTCCGTGCGCCCTCCACATAGCGGTACTCGCGCACGGGCTGGATGGTAGGCGTTTGAAAATAATTTCCCCAGCCGCCCTCGGGCGTTTCCACCGCCAGATAACCCGCGAGGGGCGGGCGCAATTGCGTCATACGTTCGCGGCGAATATAGAGAAATCCGCAGCCGAAGGGCGCATTGAGCCATTTGTGGCCGCCGCAGGCGAGCAGATCCACCGGCGTGGCCTGAACGTCGATGGGCACAGCGCCGAGCTGCTGGATCGCGTCCACCACCAGCCACACGCCGCGTTGCCGGCAGAGTGCGCTGAGCGCGGCGAGGTCAATGCGATAACCGTGCGACCACTGCACCGAACTGACCACCGCGAGCCGCGTGCGAGGGGTCATCTGCGCCGCAAAATCGTCCACGAGGAGCCGGCCATCGCGATGAGGGACGACTGCCAATTCGACGCCGGCCCGGTCACGAAGCTGGCACCAGGGGATGGCTACCTCCATGAATTCAGGCGCTGCCACGAGCACGCGATCGCCAGCGGCGAGCGGCACCGCCTCGGCCGCGATGGCCAGGCCCTGCGAGGTGCTCTCGACCAGGGCAATCTCGTCCTCGCGCGCGTTGATGAGCTGGGCGATGAGCGGACGGGCCGCGGCCCTCTGGTCGTCCATGGCAATGTGATTCAAGGTGGCGGAGGGCTCGGGACAGGTGAGTGCGCGCTGGAGGAACTCGTCAATGGCTTTGATCGCGGAGCGCGGAGCGATGCTGACGCACGCCGCGTCGAGGAATGTCTTTTCCCTTAACGCGGGAAATTCTTCGCGGATGGATTCGAAATTCACGCGCGATAGTGACCGGCGAGCATGCGGAGGCACTGCCGGTAAGTGGAAGGAGAATCGAAATCGCGGAAGATTGCGGCATCGCGCACGCGCACGCGTAGAATCCGCTGCGGGCGGTCTTTGCGGTGGACCACATCCCGCGCCTTCTGTGCCTGCATGAATTCGCGCCTCAGCTCCGGAGCAACCAGGATGGGATGGCCGTCGCGTCCATGCATGGCGGGCACCACAATTTTTTCGCCGGGCGCGCGATGGCAGTAGGCCCACCACAAGCGCGTCAGCAGGCCGGGAAACAGGAGCGGGTAATCCACGGGATAGAGCAAGAACGCGGCGTTTCGCGGGACGCGGCGCAGGCCGGCCCGCAGGGAGGAAATCTGTCCCTCCCGCCAGTGTGTGTTGTTGACCACGATCGTGCCTTGCGGCGGTTTCCATTGCGACCGGATGCCCTCCGCGTCGCTGCCCAGCACCACGACCGCGGGACCGAAACCATTGGCGTCCGAACAGCAACGCACCGCACGTTCGAGCGCCGTATGGCGGCCGAACGGAGCGAGCGCCTTCGGAAACGGCAGACTGCCGCGCGGGCCGCCCGCGAGGATTATGGGGACGATCTTTTCCTCTTCCTCCGTCTGCCGGGGCTTCTGGCCGCTCGACTTCATGGCCAGAGAATCTACCCTATTTGCCGACGGCGAGGCCACATCACCTTCCAGCGCAGGACGCATTGGCCAGGATCGGCAAGCACGCCCGCGCTTGCGCCCTCTCCACGTTCGCACTAGAATCCCGCTCCGCAGCAGCGCGGCAACGAATCGTCAGGTTCCTGCGCCCCGGACCACGTGCCGCCGCGAGCAGGCGAAAGGGATTCATTTTGATTCCTCACCCATTCGAATATTACCGCGCCGCAAGCCTGGAAGAGGCCTGGCGCATGCTGGGCCAATTGGGTGAGGATGCCAAGGTTTTGGCCGGGGGACAAAGCCTGATCCCGCTGATGAAGCTGCGCCTGGCCCGGCCTTCCGCCCTGGTGGATTTGAATCACATCCCGCGCACTGCCTATATCGAGGCGCAAAACGGGGATCTGCGCATCGGGGCCATGACGCGTCACGCGGAGATTGAAGATTCACCGGCAGCCGCGCGCATTCCCATCCTCCACGATTGCGCGGCAGGCATTGCCGATCCCCAGGTGCGCAACATGGGGACAATCGGCGGCTCGGTGGCAGAAGCGGATCCACACGGCGATTGG
>DASPSB010000255.1:0-3011 GCA_035624135.1 Candidatus Acidiferrales bacterium
CTCGTTCTTATCTATCGTCCGGTTACCCGCCAGGCACCGGTAGCGGTCCACCAGCGCATTTACTCGCCAGTTCTCCAGCGGCCGTACCAGGAAGTTCAGCGGATGGCCATTCAGCGCCTGTGCAAACGGCGCCAGTTCCCATGCCCCCATGTGCCCGGTCAGGTAGATCAGTCCTTTCCCCCGCGCTTTCGCCGCTTCGTAATTCTCCATCCCGTCGATCGAAATCACGCTGCGGATGCTCTCCGCCGTCTGCCGCGGGAACTGTGAAAACTCTCCGCCCATCCAGCCGATGTGGCGCATCAGCCGCCGCGCCGTCGCTCGCCGCTCCGCCTCCGGCATTTCGGGAAACGCAATCTTCAGATTGACGAGCGCCGCGCGTTCCAGCCGCGGCTGCAGCGCATAGAACAGACGTGCCACTCCCGCGCCCACCGCGCGCGCCATTTCGCGAGGGAGCAGGCCCACTCCGTGCAGCACGGTCCACGCCGCCGCATATTCCAACCATTCGCGCACTGGTTCCGCTTCCCGGGCGGATTCTCTCACCATTGTGCTTCCGTTGCCGTTTACTGCCGTCATGCGCCGACCTGCTCTCTCCGCCGCACCAGCGGATAAGCCACGAGGCCAATCGCCAGCGCCACCGGTCCCCATCGCAGCGCGAACGGGTCGCTCCCGAACAGCGAAACGATGGACATCAGAACCGGCGCCCCCACCGCGCACGCCAGCCCCGCCGCACCGCCCGGAATGCGGAACGGCCGCGGCAGTTCCGGCCGGGTGTGACGCAGCCTCCAGCAAGCCAGCACCGTCAGCACCGTTACCGCGATCCGCAGCCAGATGTACACGCTGATGATCTCCGCGAGCTTCTGGACCTCAAACACCGCGCACAACACCGCGGACACCACGATTGCGGCCGCCGGCGTCCCATACTTGCGATGCACCACCGCCAGCCGCCGAGGCAGATACCCGTCGTCCGCCATCGCAAAGGGCATGCGCGTCCCCGTCAGCGTCGTCGCATTCAGAAGCGACAGGTTGCATACCGCTGCGGATACGAACATCGCAAATCCAATTGCCGGTCCGCCAATCGCCCGCGCTGCGTCCACGTAATACCGCGAATTCCAGTCCTGCCAGTTGCCCAGTGCCGCGAGCGCCAGCAGCGTCGGCAGGACGTAAGTCGCCACCGCGACGGGAACCGTCAGCCACAGCGCTATCGGAAAACTGCGCTGCGGATTGCTTACCTCCTCCGCGCAGCTCGACGTCTGCTCGTAGCCCGAGTAACCCCACAACACCAGCGCCAGTCCGACTCCCATCACCTCGCGCAGCGATCCGCCCGGCGCGACCCACGGCAGGAACGGATTGTGCGTCCATTGCGACGCTGCAACAGCACACATCGCCACGACCGGCACCAGCACCACCATCGTGAGCACAAACGATACCGCGCCCACCGTCCGGATCCCGCGCACGTTTACCCACGCCACCACTGCCGTCACCGCCAGCGCCACCAGATAATGACGCCAGCCTGTCAGCGACGGCACGTAGAAGCTCGCGTAGTCCGCGAAGAGCACTGCGTACGAACTCATCAGCAGAAATGACGAGGTCCAGTTCCACCATCCCGCCAAGAATCCCCAGAATTCCCCGAAGGCCGCGCGCACCCAGCGATAGAAGCCACCTTCGACCGGCATTGCCGTCGTGAGTTCCGCGGCCACCAGCGCCATAGGTATCGCCCAAAAAAATGGCAACACCAGAATGTAAATCAGCGTGAGCCCGGGACCGGAACTGGTGACGCTTCCTTCGAGCCCGTACGGCCCTCCGGTCGTGTACGCGTACATGATGAAAAACAGGCTGAACAATCCCGCGCGCTGTCGCCGGCTGGCGCCCGGCTCGGCGGGGCTTTGCGGGCCGTCTAGGCTCATTGCACGAGATCCAGAAAGCGATACCACAGGCTGGCCAGCGGAAGAAACCATGGCCTGCCGCGATATAGTCCCAGCGGCGCAGTGGGAAACGGCACCCGCGCGAATGGCAGCGCCACGTCATCCCCGGCAATCACCGCTGCCATCTTTGCTCCCAAATAGGTCGCCATGGCCACTCCATGCCCGGCGTACCCCATCGCGAAGCGCACCCCCTCCATCGTTCCTGCGTGCGGCAGCATGTCGAACGTGAAATCGAGCGTGCCGCCCCACGCGTACTCCACCGGCGTCTGTGCGAGCTGCGGATAGACGCGCACCATGTCCCGCCGAAGAATCTCCGCGCTCTGTCGAATCGTGTTCTGCGTTTCTGGAAAGAAGGCGGCCCGCCCGCCGAACAGCATCCGCTTGTCGGGAGTCAGCCGGAAATAGTGCAAGAAATGCACCGAGTCGAAAATCATCCGCCCACGCGGCACCAGTTCCGCCGCCAGCGCCTCAGGCAGCGGCCCCGTTGCAATGATGTACGACCCAATCGGCACGACTCGCCGCCGAAGTTCGGGAGTTGCTGCGCCGGTGTAGCCACTGGTCGCCACGAACACCTCGCGCGCCCAGACGCTGCCTCGCGCCGTGCTCACTCGAAATCCCGCGGTCCCATCCTTCGTGGCTCGCTTGATTCCCTCGACCTGCGCTCGCTCGCAAATCACAGCGCCGGCGTTTCTCGCGGCATTGGCCAGGCCTGCCACGAATCGTGCCGGATTCAGTCCCCCGCTGCCCTCATCCACCAGGCCGCCAAAATAGATGCGCGAGCCAATTTCGCACTCCATCGCTTCGCGGGGAACCAGCCGGGCCTCGCGCCCAAAATCTCGCGCGGCGATTTCCGCCCATTCCGCGAAGCGCCGGTAATGCCCCGGCTTCGAAGCCACCTCCAAGTGCCCGCAGCGCGAGAAATCGCAGGCGATCTTCTCTTCCCTCACGATTCGCTCGACGCAATCAATCGATTCCATCGAGGCCCGGTACATCTCCGCCGCCAGTTCGCGCCCCAATTTTGCCCGCAATTCCGCCACGCCCAGCTTTAATCCGGTCAGCACCATCCCGCCGTTGCGCGAGCTTGCGCCC
>DASPSB010000265.1:0-7511 GCA_035624135.1 Candidatus Acidiferrales bacterium
AGCCGCCGAGCAACACCAGGGAGATGACGGCGCCCACGATGACGTCGGTCAGAGGGAATTTTCGCTCAGCCATGTTCCGGTATCCCGGTCAGCGCTCCACCGCCTCCCCTGGACGCCTCCTGAGCGGTCCAGCGTCCACCGTCAAATTGCTACGGCGCGGGCTGCGCTTTGCACGGTAGGCTAACAGAGCAGTGAGGCCAATTCAATACAAGGAAAGACAAGGAGTTATACGAAAGACCAACGGTGGCGCGCAGGCGCGCGAGCTCCGCCTGGCTCGGGAGTGGCTCGTAGGTTTCCGGGGGAGATGACAGCGGGGGCCACTCACCCCGGAGGGACCGGGCGACCAGGCGACTATAGACGCGGGCCGAAATCCGCTATACTCTCGCCAGCGTTTTTCTCCGGCGTCCATGAAGCTCACGAAAGAAATCTGGTACCTGGACAAGTCCCCCGCGGCAAAGCTGGCTGGAGGATTGAAAGGGGAGTGGACTCGGCGCGCCTTGTCGGGGAAAGAGCTGAGCCATTCCCGGCTGAAAAAAGGGCCGCCGCGCGGCGAAACCGCGATCGTATGCCTGGTGGACCTGAAGAAGGACGACTACGAGGCGCTGCTGCGATCAGCTTCGCACTATCCGGCAATGAAAGCAATCGGGCTGGCCGGAGGGGGTGCGGAAGCCACAAAGGCGCCGGACGGCGAGTTCTTTACCGTCCTGCCGCGCACCGCGCCGCGTGCTTATGTGGCGCGGGCGGTCACTGCCGCGTTCCAGAACCTCGAGCTGGCCGCGCGCGACCTGGAATCCCGTGGGGAGCTGGCGCGCGCCGAGCGCGAAATGGACGAGCTGAACCAGATTGGTGTGGCGCTTTCGGCCGAGCGCGACATCACGCGGCTGCTCAACCTGATCCTGCAAAAGACTCGGGAAGTGACTTCGGCCGACGCCGGCTCACTTTACCTGGTGGAAACCGCGGGCGAGAAAGAGCAGCGGCTGCGGTTCAAGCTGACGCAGAACGATAGCCGGCAGTTCCCATTCACCGAGTTTACGATGCCCATCACCGAGACCACGATGGCGGGCCACGTGGCCATCACCGGTGAGGCGCTGTCCATCCCGGACGCCTATGACATAGCGCCGGACCGGCCCTACCGGTTTAACCCGAAATGGGACCAGGATTCGGGCTACCTCACGCGCTCGATGCTGACACTGCCGATGAAGAACGCGAAGGGGGAAGTGATCGGGGTGCTGCAGCTCATCAACTGCAAGACAGACCGGAACGCGCGGCTCGAGGACCGGGCGGATGTAGGGCGCTGCGTGGTGCCGTTCTCGGACCGGGCGAAGCGGCTGGCGCTATCGCTGGCGTCGCAGGCGGCCGTGGCTTATGAGAACAGCAAGCTCTATCAGGACATTGAGACGCTGTTCGAAGGATTTGTGCGCGCGGCGGTGAAGGCCATCGAACAGCGCGACCCCACGACGAGCGGCCACAGCTCTCGCGTTTCCACGCTCACCTGCGGGCTGGCCGAGGCCGTGGACCGAAGTGAAACCGGCATGTACAGCGGCCTGCGTTTCACGTCGGAGCAGATGAAGGAAATCCGATATGCGGCGCTGCTGCACGATTTCGGAAAGGTCGGCGTGCGGGAAGATGTCCTGGTAAAAGCGAAAAAGCTGTATCCCTGGCAGCTCGAGCTGTTGAACCAGCGCTTCGACTACATCCGCAAAGAGCTGGAAGCGAGCTGCAGCAAACAAAAGGTGCAGTATCTGCTGGAAAAGACCCGCGAGGAGGCCCACGCGCTGCTCGGCACGGTGGACGATGAGTTCAAGCGCAAGCTCGAAGAAGTCGACGACTATTACCAGGTGATCCTGCAATCGAACGAGCCCACCGTACTGCCTGCCGGAAAATTCGACCGGCTGATCGAAATCGCGCGTCAGACTTACCGCGACCCGCGCGGGATCGAGCGCAACCTGCTCTCGCCGGAGGAGGTGAGGTTCCTCTCGATTCCGAAGGGCAGCCTCGACCCATCCGAACGTTTGCAGATCGAATCGCACGTCATCCACACGTTCAACTTCCTGACGCAAATCCCGTGGACGAAAGAAATCGGTGAAATCCCCATGATCGCGCGCGGGCATCACGAGAAGCTGGACGGGACGGGCTACCCGTATCAATTGCGCGGGGAAGATATTCCGGTCCAGACGCGAATGATGACCATCTGCGACATTTTTGACGCGCTGTCCGCTTCCGACCGGCCGTACAAGAAGGCGGTGCCTGCGGAGCGCGCGCTCGATATACTGAAGGCGTCCGCAGAACATCACGAATTGGACAGCGCGCTGTTCAACCTGTTTATCGACGCGAAGATTTACGAACTGACTGTGCGGCGCTCCTGACTTCAACGGGGCCTGCGAACCACTGCAATCTCATGTCCCTGTGCACGCGACCCCAATCCTCTGCGAAAGGAATCCAGCAACGAGCGGCGCTCGCTGCGGTGCTTTGCGCCGCAGCGGGCGCAGGTGTCGCGTTCGGCCAGGAGGCGCCTGCCGCCCCTCCCGAAGCCTCGCGACCCGCTGCGGGCCATCCCGCCATCGTTCTCCCGCCTGTGTTGGTAGCCGGGAAACCGGCCACGCTCGCCGTACTGGACGCTCAGGGGCGCCCCGCGGCGAGTGTGGCGGTGAGCCTGGGCGGCGAAGCGACCATCACGACCGACGCCACAGGCAGGGCTGCGCTCACCGCTCCGGATGCGCAGGGAGTGGTTCGCGCGTCTCTGGTGGGAGGAACAGCGGGGACTTCCGCCACCGTCATCGCAGCGCCAGCGGAGGGGCGCTCCGGGCTGAGTATCGAGACGGCGCCGCGCATTTTGCTGCTCCGCGACAGATTCACCATCCGCGGTCAGGGCTTCAGCGGCGTGGCCGACGAAAACGAAGTGAAGCTGGCGGGCAAGCCAGCGGCGGTGCTGGCGGCGTCGCCGGTGGCGCTGGTGGCGCTGCCCAATCCCGGCACGCCGCTGGGGGATACGCAACTGGTGGTGACGCAGGGAGGACAGACGGCCTCGACCGGCCCGGTAAGCGTAATCGCCATTGAACTGGCTGCTGATAAAGGCAAGGGCAAGCCGGGAGAATCGGGCGAGATACACCTCAGTGCTCGCGGAACAGACCGCCCAGTGGACTTTGAGGTTCGCGCTGAGCCGGCAGGCAGGATTGAGCTGGCGCGGGGAAATCCCTCACGCGGGAGGACGAGCGGGGGAGCGGAAAACAGCGCTGCTTTGCGATTCACGTTCCGGCAGCCCGGCGAGTTTTTTCTGGAAGTGCGCGCAGTGCCGGAGCCATTGGGATTGCCCGATACCGATGCGGCGCGGCGCGAACTGGAGGAGGCGCGGCAACTGGCGCCTGAAAGCTGGGCAAAACAGGTCGAACACGTGCTGAAGCTCGTGGAGCAGCATCCGCAGGATGTGGCCGAGGCGCGCGATGCGATCGAAAAAATGTTGGCGAAAAAACCCGAGGGGGAGTTTGGCCGGCATCTGGAGGCGGCGTGGAAGATTCTGCTGAACCGGGAGTAGATGACGACACTCCGGATGGAGGCATGCTAGAATCGTGCATGGTCTTCGCTCTATCTTCGCCTGAAAGAAAATCCCGGTGAACACCCTGGCGATTCTCGCGTGCGCGATTGCCGCGCTGGTGGGCGCGGCCATCGGATGGCTCCTGGCGGGGGCACGCGCGCGCGGCGCCGCCGAAGCCAGGCTGCAGGAGTTGATCGCGGGCCGCGCTGCGGCAGAAAGCGCCGGGACGGAGCTGCGGAAACAGGCTGAGGCGCTGCACAGCGAGCTTGCCGCGGCGCAGCAGCAGCTACAGCACGAGAAGGAAGAACACGCTTCGGCCAAGACGTCGCTGGCCAAGGCGGAGGAAAACCTGGCAGCGCAGAAACAACAGTTTGAAGAGGCGCGCGCGAAATTGGTGGAGACCTTTCAGGCGGCCGCTTCGCAAGTGCTGGCGGAAAACAATGTGCGATTCCTGGAGCTGGCCAAGACGCGGCTGGAAGCACTGCAGAAGGAAGCGGTGGGGGATCTCTCGCAGCGGCAAACGGCAATCGCCGGGATGGTAGAACCCTTGAAGCAGTCGCTCGAGTCGCTGCGCCAGCATGTGGGCCAGGTGGAAGCCTCGCGCCGGCAGGCGTACGGGGAGCTGAGCGCGCAGGTGCAGCAACTCACGGAGAACAGCCGGGCCCTCCGCGAGGAAACGGGCAGCCTGGTGACCAGCCTGCGGCAGCCGCAGATCAAGGGGAAATGGGGCGAGCTGACGCTGCGTCGCGCGGCGGAACTGACCGGAATGTCGCCGCGCTGCGATTTTGAGGAGCAGGTGACGGCGACGGGAGAAGAGGGCCGGCTGCGTCCGGACATGGTGGTGCACTTGCCGGGCGGGGGAAGCATCATTGTGGACGCCAAGGTGCCGCTGCACGCATTCCTCACCGCAGTCGTGGCCAAGACGGCAGACGAGTACCGCGCGGCGATGAGCGAGCACTCGCGGCTGGTACGGAAACACATCCAGGACCTGGCGGCGAAGAAATACCAGGAGCAGTTCGAGGAAACGGTGCGGTTTGTGGTGCTGTTTCTGCCGGGGGAATCGTTTTTCAGCGCGGCGGTGGAACAGGACCGCGAGTTGCTGGAGTATGCCAACGACCGGAAGGTGATCCTGGCGAGTCCCACGACGTTTTTGGCGCTGCTCCACGCGGTGGCGCAGGGCTGGCAGCAGGAAAAGCTGGCCGAGAACGCGCGGGAAATCGCCGAGCGCGGGAAGGATTTGCACGAGCGGCTGCTGAAATTCCTGGAGTACCTGGACGATGTTCGCACGGGCCTGGACCGCGCCAATACGGCTTACAACAAGGCGGTGGGATCCATGGAGAGCCGATTGCTGCCGGCGGCGCGCAAATTCCAGTCCTTGGCGGCACCGGGGAGCGAGGACGTGCCGCCGCTCGCGCCCGTCGAGACGCTTCCACGGCAGATCTCCGTGCCGACGGAAGGCGAAGAGTAGACGGGGCGTAGTTGTAGGGGCACGACATGTCGTGCCCCAATTCACTCACACTTCGGCATGACCGCTCTCTCGCCCCCGGCGCCTTCAGGCCCATGTAGATTTAACTCTTTGGTGGGTGTGCTGTGGCGAACCACTCTGGATTTTCCCGGTCAAATTGCCACCGCACGGGGTTCTCGAGGATATAGCGCATTGCAATCGTGCATTCCTGGCCGTTACGCAGCACCCGTTCAAAGTAATTGTGTTGCCAGAGGCCATGCGGCGGTTCCAGTCCGTACCGTCTCGCCTCGCGAGTAACTGCCGCTTTGAATGCGCGGGCGATTGTGGGAACCGAACCCGCAACTGGCTTTTGAAACGCCTCTGGTCGTTTCCCGTTTCGCCGAGGATCGGAATACAGAAGGACAATGCCATGCAGATGATTGGGCATCACGACGTGCGATGGCACCCCGGTGTGTGGAAAGTGCAGCGGAATCGCCGCCCAGCATTCGTCAACGATTTTCCCCAATGCGGTCAGTTCGACTCTACTGTCCTTGACGTTTCCAAACAGGCAGCGTCTGTTATACGCGCAAATCGTCAAGAAATAGGCGCCCTCTTGTGCATAGGCAAACCCGCGCAGGCGAATCGAATGCCTAGGGCCGAATAATTCCTGGTCATCCATGCGCGGATTCTACTCTGTTGCGCGCCACACATCCTGCAGGTACAAGCCTGGAACTGACATTCGATTCGCATCGGAGGGCAGTGCAAATGGGCAGGAAGCCTCAGAGCCAGAAGAGCCGATTTGTTTGACTTCTAGGTGAAATGGGGCACGACATGTCGTGCCCCTACAAATCAGAAATACGCCTTTAAACCAAACTGGAAGGTGCGCGGGTCGAGCGCCGCAGTGGGCTGCCCGGCGTTGCAGGTGGGCGTGCCGCCAGCGGTAACGCCGGTCGGAGCGCCAGGGTCGCACAGCGGGCTTACGTCGCCCACGTTGAAGCGGTTGAGCAGGTTGAACATGTCGGCCAGCACTTCGAACGAAAAGCGCTCGCTGAGTTTGAATTTGCGTGAGATGCGCAAGTCGAAGCTGGAGAACATGGGCCGCGTGAACGTGTTGCGGCCGAGATTGCCGGTACAGCCTGCGCCAGTCGCGGCGAAGAAGCCCTCGACAAGCGGCGCGGCATAAACGCTCGGAAGGGTCGGACACACCGTCGGTAGCACAAAGGTGACTCCCGGAATGTACGGAGAAATTACGCCACCTGGCGTGCCAGCCTTGGCGATGGAGGGCCGGCTGGTCTCGGAACTGAACTGGAGGGGATAGTCGGTGCCCGTCAGCACTGTGAAGGGACGACCGGATGAAGCTTCGAAGATGGGAGCCACAACCCAATCGGCGAGGAGCGCTTTCCAACCCCCGTCCTTCCATGCGTACGGGCTTTGAAATACGCCGCTGAGCACGAAGCGGTGGCGCTGGTCAAATGTGGAATTCCCGCGCTCGAGCTGAGGATTGTTGCTGTCCTGCGGCGTCAGCAGGGTCTGCAAGTCCGTTGAATCGTCGATGGCGTGTGAATACGTGTAGCTGGCCAGGAACTGGAAGTGCTGCGACCAGCGCTTCTCCACGTTAACGGTCAATCCGTTGTAGATGCTGTTGCCAGTGGATTCCTGCTGGTCCACGTCGCTATAGGGTGTGGGAAGCGGTGTGGTGCCGCTGAAAAAGCCAAGGGGATAGCTGGCCATTTGGGCTAGGCCGACCAGGTTCGGATATCCCCCCACCAGCGGGGCAAAAGATGCGTTGGGACCTGAAGGCCGGAAGAAATTGAATGCGCTAGGACTGCTGATGTACTGCCCATTGAGGGCTGCAAACGGGCCTGCCGGGCATCCAGCGAGCACGGCAAGCAGGCTTGGCACGATAACCGCAGCGCCACAAGTCGCGGCCGTGGGGGCAACGTTTGCCGCCGGCGGGCTGACGGTAAGGGGGGTCGATGGGCTCTGGCCGGCCGCCACGGCATTGAAGAAGTTCTCGTCCAGGAGCGTGGCGTTGGCCACGTTAATGTTTCGCGGACGGTTCAGGTGCGTGCCCTTCGTATATTGATAGCCAATGCTGGCTTTAAAATTGTGGCCAAAGTCGTGCTCGATCGTGAGGTTGGCCTGCGTGGCATAGCCGTACGCGAAATTGCCGGAGGTGGGCAGGGTGAAGGGCAAGATCGGCGTGGCGAATCCACCTAGCGGGGCGATGGACGGGCTGAGGTAGTTCTCGTTGACAAAAACGGAGGGCGGCGTGGTGGGCAAAGCCACGAATCGCTGCTGGTTGGGAAGATACGGGATGGAGAAGGGGAAGCCCGCGGGGCCTGTGGTGTTCAGCACCCCTTGGAAGATCGAGCTGGCATTCAAATTTTGAGGACCGTCAGCGGCGCCGCCGCAAACGGAAACCACAGCGCTGAAAAAGATACCGCAGGCAGATGCTTCTCCCGGGAAGCCGACGAGCTGGGAGGAAATTGCGCCGTCCGCGGTAGTGGAGTCGAAGGCAAGCGCCAGCAACGG
>DASPSB010000279.1:0-9331 GCA_035624135.1 Candidatus Acidiferrales bacterium
CAGCGCAACGTCAGATAGATAGTATTTGGTCAGGGCGTCGATATAAGTCTGGATTTCTCTGGTAAATGCCAGGTCGCCGCGGTATTCGAAGACGTAGCAGTCTTTGTAGCCGGAAATTACCCCGTACTGCTCCCAGCCTCCCAGCGACAGCCACCAGTCCCCGTCGTAGGTTGGCGCAGCAGTCTGTTCCGCGGGCTTTTCCGCGCCCGGGGCCTGCCCCGGCGACGCTTGCGGGAGAATCAGCAGCGCGAGAAAAAAGAAAAGTGGGGCAAAAAGGCTTCGGCCGGGACGCATACCGGATGGACGCTCAGTCGCCCGAATCCGTTTCGATCTGCACGAGCGGGTCGGCAACTTCCAGTTCTTCCAGCCGCCCGTAGCTGGGCGCGGGCAGCGGGTCCAGGTGCTGCGGCGCGCGCCAGTGATCAATATAGGAGGTCTGCTGGACGCAGGAGACGGTGCATTGCGCCGTGCACGGCTTCCGCGTATAGAACTCGCGGCGCACATCCGCCTTCGTGTAGCGCTCGAGCGGAACTCCCGGCCAGCCGCGCTGCTGCGAACAGTAGTGCACCAGACCATCCTCGCAGATGTAGAGGTACCTGCCCCCGGCGCGGCACCGCCACTCATTGGGCTTGCCTTCGGCCAGATTCTGCTGGAAGTGGTTGAAGCGCGAGTAGGAACCCTTGCTCATCTCCATGATGCGGTCGAACACGTTGCGCTCAACCGGCCGGAGGGCGCGCAATTGTCCCGAGCCGTCATGGATGATTCCGACCGTGCTCGTGAAACCGAGTTCGCGCGCGCGCGCAGCGATCACCAGCGCATCCTCCGGATTATTCACCCCGCTGCCCAGCACGCTGTTGATGTTCACGTGGAAATCGGCGTATTCGGCCAGCAGGCGCAGCTTCTGGTCCAGCACTTTCAGGCTCTTCTTCGATACCGCGTCCGGAAACACGTTGTCGATGCTGATCTGCAGGTGGTCAAGTCCGGCCCGGTTCAGCCGCTCGATCCGTTCCGGCACCAGCAGATAGCCGTTGGTGATCATTCCGGCGATGCGGCTATGGCGCTTGATGCGGCGGATGATTTCGTCGAGCTCCGGATGCAACAGCGGCTCGCCGCCGCTGATCGTGATGAGCGATGTGCCCAGCTCCGCCAGCTTGTCGATGCGCCGGACCATCTGCTCCAGCGGCACAGGGGCCGACACGTCGTCATATTCATTGCAGTAGGAGCAGTCCAGGTTGCAGCGGCGGACGGGGATGATGTGCGCCTGCACCACGTGGCGCGTCGAAAGCAGCGCTTTCGCGATCAACCACAGCTCGTGCGTCGTCCGCCGGGTCGCAAGCCAGCGCCTTCCTGATGTGTTGCGCCTCGCCACTCTATGGTCCTTACAGTACGATGCCCGTCCCGGTTCCGCAGATTCACCGGGCAGCCTTGGCGTTATCGAAAGATTCCCCCGCGTGCGTGGGCCGCACGTCTCCTGCGTCCAGCAAATCAGGGCCTAGTATGCCTCAGGCGGGGTGCTTGGTTCAAAGCGTATTGTCCACGGGTGTGCCGCGGGTCGCGAATTGGAACTACTTACGTAGAAAACGAAGCATAGTGCCGGGGCTTCCTTCACGGCCGGCTCAAGCTCGTGGCTGCAGGGTCTGCATCAGTTCCGCGAACTCGCCGGGATTGAGTGACTGCTCACCGTCGGAGAGCGCGCGCCTGGGGCAGGGATGAACTTCGATGAGCAGGCCATCAGCGCCCACTGCTGCAGCCGCGCGCGATGCCGGGGCTACCAGGGCGCGTTTCCCGGTGCCGTGTGAGGGGTCCACGATCACCGGAAGGTGCGTAAGTTGTTTCACCAGCGCGACCCCGGCCAAGTCGAGCGTATTGCGCATTGCTGTTTCAAACGTACGAATGCCGCGCTCGCACAGCACCACCTGGTGATTCCCTCCTGAGAGCAGATACTCCGCCGCCAGCAGCCACTCCTGAATCGTCGCGGAAGGGCCGCGTTTCAGCAGCACGGGTTTCGGTGCCGTCGCCAATCGCCGTAGCAACGCATAATTCTGCATGTTGCGCGCCCCCACCTGTAGCAGATCGGCGTGCTCGGCCACCAAATCCACGTCTTCCGGACTCAGCACCTCGGTCACCACGGGTAGGCCCGACTCACCGCCGGCCTCCGCAAGCCAGCCGAGCGCTTTGCGCCCCAGGCCCTGAAAGTCGTACGGCGAAGTCCGCGGTTTGTACGCGCCGCCGCGCAGCATATGCGCGCCTGCGGCCTTCACCCGCCTCGCGGTCTCACGAATCTGCTGGCGCGATTCAATGGAGCACGGCCCCGCCATCACCACCAGATCTCCCGTGCCGATGGCGACCGCGCCAGCATTGACGATCGTTCTTCCCGGATGCGACTCCCTGCTGGCCAATCGGAACGGCGCTGCCTGCTTCAGCAATACTGCGGGCGGCGAGGGCACCACTGCGCCGCCCCGCGACTGCCCGCCGTGGCGGGGTGGGCGCCTTCCCGCTAACCTGGCGGTCGGCCTGGCTTGTGGACGCAACGCGCGCGGACTCATTGGATCCTCCCCAATACTGCCGCGAATCTTTCGCCCGCCGCTCGCGCCGCTTTGTAACAGCCCAGCACGCGGAGCGACTGGACGTTCTCCCGCAATTCCTCGAGTGCGTCCTCGATCGGTTCGTCGGCGCCCGCTTCCACATCGAGAAAGAACTGGTATTCCCAAGGGCAGCCATGAATCGGCCGGCTCTCGATTTTCAGAAGGTTCAGGCCGCGGCGCGCGAAGGGTTCGAGAGCCGCCACCAGCGATCCCGGCAGGTGCGCCAGCCGCAGAGCGAGCGTTGCCTTGTTGCCCGTCTGTGGTGCGACTTCGAATTCGGCGAGCAGCAGGAAGCGCGTAAAGTTGCCGCCATTATCCTCCACGTTCCGTGCAAGGACGACTCCGTGGTGCCGTTCCGCGGCGCGCAGTCCTGCGATCGCGGCCCGCGTGCGGTTTCCGCTTTCCACCACGCGACGCACACTTCCGGCCGTATCTTCCGCGGCGACGCGCGCCCACTCCGGATGCGCGGCAAAAAGCCGCTCGCATTGTGCGAGCGCCATCGGATGCGACTCGACAAACCGTATCCCGCCCAGTGTGGCGCCCGGTGGCGCGATGAGGTGCAGTTCGATCGGCACGATCGTTTCCGCCGCGATTGCCAGTTCGCTTTCGAGCAACAAGTCGTATACACGGAGCACGGAGCCGGCAAGCGAATTCTCGATGGGGACGACGAGCACGTCCGCCAGGCCCACCGCCACTGCCCCAAACGCGGCCTCGAAGGTCGGCTGCGGAATGGTCACCGCTTTGTCGCCTAAGAGTCGGGCGGCGGCTTCTTCGCTGAACGCGCCTGGTTCGCCCTGGAAAGCCACGCGCAACGCTGCCTTGTTCACGCGCATGCCCGCCTCCCTGCTGCCCGCACCGAGGGCTTTCGGGATAGTCTCCGTCGGGCTGCCCGGCGCGATTCGGCCAGGATGGCGCGGAACAGCCGTTCGATGGCCGCGGGACCCAGCGGGCCGCGCGTAAGAGCACGTGCCCGCAAGAGGATTTGCCGCTCGCGCTTCGCGTCGCGCAGCGGCAGCCCGGTCCCGCGCTTTCTCCGGCCCACCTCCAGCGCCACGCCTGCCCGGCGGTTCAGCAGGCTGAGCAGCTCTGCGTCAATCGCGTCTATTTCGTCCCGCCCACGTTCGATCGAAGCGACCATCGCATCCTCCCGGAAAACAAAAGAGGCCGCCAACCCTTGGGAGGTCGCGGCCAGTCTGGAAATCTCGGCTTTACTCGGCTACTTCATTCACCTCAACCGCGCACAGCCGCCAGCCTGTCCGCTTCTCCGTAGTAATAGGAGAAGCGGTAGGTAAAGGCGTAGCTGGACGCGTGCGTCATTTCCTAAAGCCCGGCGAAGTTCGCCGGAAAACTCACTTTAGGAGACCGCCCGCGGGATGTCAAGCAGCAATCCAGCTAATTTGCCGACTGTCGGATCGACCGAGGAATTTCGTCCCCAAACTTCGCGGTTTCTCCGCCCGTGGCGGATTTGCCGCTTCCTTTGTACAATGCGCCGCAAACATGATCGGCACCACCGTCAGCCACTATCGCATCCTGGAAAAGCTCGGCGGAGGCGGCATGGGTGTCGTCTACCGCGCCGAGGACATCCGCCTCGGCCGTCAGGTCGCGCTCAAATTCCTTCCCGACGAACTTGCGCACGATCCGCAGTCGCTCGAACGATTCGAGCGCGAAGCGCGCGCTGCCTCCGCGCTCGACCATCCCAACATCTGCACCATTTACGACATTGGCGAGCACGAAGGCCATCGCTTCATCGTCATGCAGTTTCTCGAAGGTCAAACGCTCAAGCACCTGATTGCCGACCGTCCGTTGCCGCTCGACCAACTCCTGGACATCAGCACGCAAGTGGCAGCCGGGCTCGAAGCCGCGCACGCCAAGGGCATCATCCACCGCGACATCAAACCGGCCAACATCTTCGTCACCACGCGCGGCCACGCCAAGATTCTCGATTTCGGCCTCGCCAAGCAGACCGGTGCGCCCGACTCGCCGCTCACCATGTCGGTGGACGCGTCCACGAGCGGCGACTTGACCAAGCCGGGCACCGCGGTGGGCACGGTGGCGTACATGTCGCCGGAGCAGGCGCTCGGCAAGCCGCTCGACGCCCGCAGCGATCTCTTTTCGTTCGGCGTTGTGCTCTACGAGATGGCCACGGGAGTGCAGCCCTTTCCCGGTGCCACCTCGGCTGCCGTGTTCAACGCCATCCTGAACACACCACCGCAGCCACCCATACGTCTGAACCCGCAGGTTTCCCCGGAACTCGAACGCATCATCAGCAAACTGCTCGAAAAGGACCCCGCTCTTCGTCATCAATCGGTACCTGATCTGCGCGCCGACTTGCGTAAGCTCAAGGGCCAGTCGGCCAGCGGTCAGACGGCTGCAAGCGGCGCGGCGCCCGCTCTGCCTTGGTGGAAAAGCAAGACCGCGCTGGCGGCCGGCGGAGTCGGATTGGTTGCGCTGCTCCTGTTGGCGGCATGGCTCTTTGTTGTTCGCGGGCGGGGCCAGGCTATTGATTCTCTGGCAGTCCTCCCTTTCGTCAACGCCAGCGCTGACCCCAACTCCGAATATCTGAGTGAAGGCATCACGGAAAGCCTCATCAATAATCTTTCCCATCTGCACGACCTGAAGGTGATGTCGTGGAGTTCGGTGTCCCGCTATCGGCGGCAGGAAGTGGACCCGCAAAAAGCCGGAAGAGAGCTCGGCGTGCGCGCCCTGCTGATGGGCAGAATCGTCCAACGGGGCGACGATCTCTCCATCACCGTGGAATTGGTTGACGCCAGCGACAACCGTCATCTCTGGGGAGACCAGTACAACCGAAATCTTTCAGGGATTTTGGGAGTGCAGGCCGACATTTCCGATGCGGTTTCCAGAAAGCTGCGTCCTGGACTGACCGGCGAAGAAAAAACGCGCCTCGCAAGACCTTCTACGAAAAACACCGAAGCCTACGAGCTTTATCTCAAGGGCCAATACTATTGGAACCGCAGGACGGCACGGACGCTGCACCAAGCCGCTGACTATTTCCAGCAGGCCGTCGAAAAAGATCCCAACTTCGCTCTCGCCTGGGCAGGACTCGCCGACTGCTATGCGCTGTATGCTTTCTACGACGCGGGCCCGCCGAAAGAAGCGGTTCCCCGCGCGAAAGAGGCCGCGGCCATCGCGTTGCGCATCGATGACGAAATTACCCTCGCCCACATTGCGCTGGCATGGGTGAAGATGGACTACGATTGGGACTGGCCGGGGGCCGAGAAAGAATACAGGCGGGCGCTTGAACTTAGCCCGAATGATGGAACGGCTCACCAGCGCTATGGGGCCTCCCTGCTGGCCTTCGGCCGGCTCGACGAATACCTTGCGGAGACCAGGCGCGCCCGCGAGCTGGAGCCAACCTCGCTCATCATTAACTCGCTCGTCGGAAGAGCCCTCTATTACTCGCGCCAATACGATCAGGCAATCACCGATCTGCGCAAAACCCTCGACATGGACCCGAATTTCGTCTCGGCGCTGTGGTACATCGGCTGGGCCTACGAGCAAAAATCCATGTACACCGAGGCGATTGCAGCTTTGCAGAATGCGGCCCGTATTTCCGGCGGCGACCCGGTAATCCTGGGCTCGCTCGGTCATGCCTATGCCGCCTCGGGCCGCAGGAGCGACGCGCTCCACACACTTGCGGACTTGAAGGAGCTGTCAAAGCAGCGGTACGTCGCGCCATTTGATATGGCCGCCGTCTATGTCGGTCTTCGAGACAAAGATCAGACCTTCGAATGGCTGCAAAAGGCTCTCGAGGATCGTTCTCATTGGATAATTTGGATTAAATGCGATCCGCGGTTCGACGGCATTCGTTCCGACCCGCGCTATGGAGACGTGATGCGCCGAATGGGCCTGCCCCAGTAGGCAGTGCGGCCTGTTCCTGAGAGTTTCGATTTTCGCCTGTTCCTTTGTACAATGCGCCGCAAACATGATCGGCACCACGGTCAGCCACTATCGCATCCTGGAAAAGGTCGGCGGAGGTGGCATGGGTGTCGTCTACCGCGCCGAGGACACTCGCCTCGGCCGTCAGGTCGCCCTCAAATTCCTTCCCGACGAACTCGCACACGACGCGCAGGCGCTCGAACGCTTCGAGCGCGAAGCGCGCGCCGCCTCCGCGCTCGACCATCCCAACATCTGCACCATTTACGACATTGGCGAAGATGGTGGCCGGCGCTTCATCGCCATGCAGTTTCTCGAAGGCCAGACCCTGAAGCACCTGATCGGCGGGCGCCCCATGCCCCTCGAACGAATCGTTGAACTCGGTGCTGAAGTGGCCGACGCGCTCGAAGCCGCGCACGCCAAGGGCATCATCCACCGCGACATCAAGCCCGCCAACATTTTCGTCACCACGCGCGGCCACGCCAAGATTCTCGATTTCGGCCTCGCCAAGCAGACCGGTGCGCCCGACTCGCCGCTCACCATGTCGGTGGACGCGTCCACGAGCGGCGACCTGACCAAGCCGGGCACGGCCGTGGGCACGGTGGCCTACATGTCGCCGGAGCAGGCGCTCGGCAAGCAGCTCGACGTCCGCAGCGACCTGTTCTCCTTCGGGGTCGTACTCTACGAAATGGCTACGGGGTCCCAGCCTTTTGCCGGAGCCACTTCCGCTGCGGTTTTCGACGCTATTCTGAACCGCCTGCCTGCGTCTGCGCTTACGTTGAATCCACAGTTACCGCGCGAACTCGAGCGGGTCATCAGCAAGCTGCTGGAGAAGGACGCCGCCAAGCGTTATCAATCCTCGGCCGAGCTGCTGGCAGAGCTAAAGCGTCTGCGTGCCGCTTCCTCCGGCGGGCAAACCACGGTCCCCGTGGCGGCGGCCTCAAAGTCGCTCCCCGTCCGCGCTCTCGCGATTGCCGCAATTTTGATCGTCGTCGCCGCAGGCGGCTACGCGGGCTGGCGCTGGCGCGCAGGGCACGCGACGCTGCCCGCGGTCAGCGTTCCTGCGGCAAAGCCCTCGGTGGCGGTGCTCCCGTTCCAGAACCTGAGCGGCGACCCCAACAACGAATACTTCAGCGACGGTGTCACCGAGGAAATCATCACCAAGCTTTCGAAAATTCAGAATCTCCAGGTCAGCTCGCGTCTGATGGTGGCTCGCTACAAAGGTTCGCAGCTCGAAGTGAAGGAAATTGCCCGCCAGCTCGGTGTCCGCTACATTCTCGAAGGCAGCGTGCGCAAAGCGGAGAACCGCGTCCGCATCAGCGCTCAGCTCCTCGATACATCCACAGGCTTTAATCTTTGGGCCGAGGATTTCGACCGCGATCTGAAGGACATTTTTTCCGTGCAGGAGGAGACGGCCCTGAAAATCGCGGATGCGTTGAATCTGCGCCTCACTCCGCAGGAGCAGCAGGCAGTACTCCACCGTGCTACGCAGGACGCGCAAGCCTACGAAGCGTATCTCCGCGGCCGCGCACTCCTGGGGTTTTTTGACATTCCTGACAAGCTGGCGCTGGCGCGGAAAGAGTTCGAAACGGCGCTGCAACGCGATCCCAACTATGCCCCGGCCCTGGCCGGGCTCGCTCTTGTGGAATATCAGTTCTACCGCAACTTCAGTCCGAACCCGGCTACGCTGCGGCGCGCTGAAGAACTCACTGCACGTGCGCGCTCCATCGATCCACAACTTCCCGCCGTACATATGGCCACGGGGATGATCGCAGCGAGTCGCTACAACTATCGCCTTGCTGCTGACGAGTATCTCGAGGCCACCCGCCTCGACCCGGAAGAGGTCTTAGCTTGGGATTACAGATCGTGGGCTCTTGCCTACCAGCAACCTCCGAACGCCGTGGAAGCCGAGAAGTGCTCACGGGAAACGATCCGGCTGGGCTTCGAGAATATGGCCGTCTACTATCATCTGGGCCGAGCCCTCTTGCTTCAGGGCCGCTTTGACGAAGCCGTCGCTGCCATGGAGCATGCGCGAAAGCTGAGCCCACAGTCCTCGACGCCCGATTCAGGCCTTGCGCAGGTGTACCTGGCCAAGGGCGACTACGACCGTGCGCTCTCCTACTGGCTGCGCCAGCCGAATAACCAGCGCGGCGCCGCCGTCATCGCTTACTTGGGAGCCTCGATCTACGCCGCCCGGGGCGAAAAGGAGAAAGCTCTCGCCGAGCTGGAGACGGCGCTTAGAGCCGACTATCGCGACTTCGCGGCCATCGACAACAACCATTACTTCGATTCGCTGCGTTCGAACCCTCGCTTCCAGCAGCTCATGAGGAAGTACCGGCAGTGAATCACAGAGGAGCTGTTCCACTACAGCAGATCGCGCAAGCTGGTAGTGGGTCAGTTTGCGGAGTGGCACAGGCACTCTTGCCTGTGCGAACCATCTAAGGCTACGGATGCGGCAAAATACCGACCTTATCAGGGGCCTAGGCTTCTACAGTCGCAAACTGACCCACTACCGGAAAATGCGGGGGTTACGGCCGGGCCTTCGGCCCGCAGGGGCGGGGCGAATGGAGGGCTACACGCCGAGAAACCTCCGGATGAGAAGCCAGGGCTTGCAAGGATCGATTCTGCGATGAGAGTTGAGCTGAAGGAAAAGACCGCACCCTTTGCTGGTGAAGGCGACAAGGGGTGCGCCACCCGCCCACTATCAAAGAACAGAGGCGCATCATTCTTGAAAAAGCCGAGGAGAGAGAAAGGATTGCGGAGGAGGAAATAGAAGAAATTAGGCGTGAGGCACAACCTAACGCCTCGAATCGAGAGCTTTAATCAGGGACCTCCTTCCCTTTTCTCGTCCA
>DASPSB010000044.1:0-2787 GCA_035624135.1 Candidatus Acidiferrales bacterium
CGCCCCGCAGCGCCGCGGGCTGAACGAAAACTACGGGCGCGAGCTGATGGAACTGCACACGCTCGGCGTGGATGGCGGCTACACCCAGCAGGATGTGACCCAGGCGGCCCTGGCGCTCACCGGCTGGACCATGCTCGCTCCTCGCCGCGATCCGGAATTCCGCTTCGAGGAACGGTTCCACGGCGACGACCCGAAAATCATCATGGGCAAAACGATCCACTCCGGGGGGATGAAAGACGGCGAAGCCCTTCTGGACATGCTCGTGCAGCATCCCAGCACGGCGAAATTCATCTCCACGAAACTGGCCCGCCACTTCGTCTCCGATAATCCGCCGCCCGAGCTTGTCGCGCGAATGGCGGATACCTTCGAGCGCAGCGGCGGGGACATCCGCGAAGTGCTTAAGACCATGATTTATTCGCCGGAATTCTGGTCGCGCGCCGCCTATCGCGCGAAGATCAAGAAGCCCTCCGAACTCGTCGCCAGCGCGCTGCGCGCCACCGGGGCCGACATGGCCGAAGCCATGCCCGCCGTGCGCTGGTCGGCGCAGATCGGCGAGCCGCTCTACGGCTGCCAGCCGCCCACTGGCTACAAGGACACGGCCGAAACCTGGGTCAACTCCGGCGCGCTGCTCAACCGCATGAACTTCAGCATTCTGCTGGCGACCGGACGCATGCGGGACACGAAGGTGGATTTGGTTGGGCTGCTCGGCACTGGCGACGCAAAAGACCCGAATGGAGTTCTGAACCACGCCATCGCCGTGTTTTTGGGCGGGCAAGTGTCGGCGCAGACCCGGGCGGTGCTGGAAAAGCAGCTCGACGACCCGCAGGTATTGCAGGCCATGCTCGATGATCCCGTGAAAAACGTGGACGCAGGCATGATCACCGGCCTGGTGCTCGGCTCGCCCGAGTTCCAGAGGAGATAAGAGAAAGCCGAGACGAGGTAGCCCGGACGTCAGGAGAAAGACGATGGCAATTTCAAGGCGATACTTTCTGAAAGGCGGCGGCGTGGCCATGCTGGGCTTCAGCGCCATGCCCTCGTTTCTTACGCGCGCGCTGAACGCAGCCACCGCTCCCAGCAAAAAAGTGCTGGTGGTGATTTTCCAGCGCGGCGCCATGGACGGCCTGAACGCCGTCGTGCCCTATGGCGAGCGCGACTATTACGCGATGCGGCCCACGATCAACATCCCTCCACCCAACGGCGGGCAAAATGCGGCCATCGATCTCGACGGGTATTTCGGCCTGCATCCCAGCCTCGAGCCGCTGGCGCCGCTTTTCCGCGAGAGGCAGCTCGCCATCGTCCACGCCGCGGGCTCGCCCGATAATTCGCGTTCCCATTTTGACGCGCAGGACTACATGGAATCGGGCACGCCGGGCGTCAAGAGCACCGAAGACGGCTGGCTGAACCGCTTTTTGCAGAAGCAGGACCTCGAGAACGCCACTCCGTTCCGCGCGCTGGCCATGGGCCAGCAGATGCCGCGGACGCTGCGCGGCTCGGTTCCCGCGCTGGCCATTCCGGATATCAAACAGTTTCAAGTGCTGGCGCCTGTTGCCATGTCCGGAGCGATGTCCGGTGGATTCGAAGCGCTCTATGCCCAGACCGTGGATCAGGCGCTCCATGGCACCGGCCAGGAAACCTTTGAAGCCATCGAGATGTTGAAGAAAGTCCGCGACGAGCTATACGTTCCGGAAAACGGCGCCGACTATCCGAAAGGAAAGTTCGGCACGGCCGTGCAGCAGGTGGCCCAGCTCATCAAGGCCGATATCGGCGTTGAGGTCGCGTTCGTGGACATCGGCGGCTGGGACCATCACGTGAACGAAGGAGCGGTGCAGGGCCAGCTCGGCAATATCCTGCGCGAATTTGGCGGCACGCTTGCCGCGTTCCACAAGGATATGGGCGCGAAGATGGCCGATGTGACCGTGGTGACCATGTCCGAATTCGGCCGCACCGCGGCGGAAAACGGCAATCGCGGCACTGACCACGGGCACGCGAATTGCATGTTCGCGTTCGGCGGCGAGGTGAAAGGCGGCAAGGTGTACGGCCGCTGGCCCGGGCTCGACCGCGCACATCTCTACGAGGGGCGCGATCTCGCCCTCACCACCGATTTCCGCACTGTGCTTGGCGAGGTGGTCTCACGCCACCTTGGCTCGACGGACATGAGCTACGTTTTCCCGGGCTTTCGCTACGACCCACGGCAGGCCGTCGGCCTCATGCGCGTGTGAAGCCTACCTCGTCGCTACAGTCAATGCGCTTCTGACCGTGGCGGCCATTGTTCAGTCGGCGTGGGCCCGGGCCGGGGCTTCAGCCGCTTCGCCGGATCGGATGCGCATCCCGTAGAACGACCGATAGACGAAAATCACGGACACAGCAAAGAATACTGCCGCGATGCCGCGAGTCGTAGCGCCGCCGGTTTCCTTCGTCAACTTCACCGCCAGTTCCACGGCCAGCAATCCGAACAGCGTGGTGAATTTGATTACCGGATTGAGGGCCACCGACGAGGTGTCCTTGAAGGGATCGCCGACCGTATCGCCCACGACCGTGGCCGCGTGCAGCTCGGTGCCCTTTTGTTTCAGCTCGACTTCGACGATTTTTTTGGCGTTGTCCCACGCGCCGCCGGCGTTGGCCATGAAGATGGCCTGATACAGTCCAAAGATGGCGATGGAAATCAGGTAGCCGATAAAGAAGAACGGCTCGAGGAACGAGAAGGCCAGCGTGGCGAAAAATACGGCGATGAAAATGTTCAGCATCCCCTTCTGTGCGTACTGCGTGCAAATCTCCACCACCTTCTTG
>DASPSB010000281.1:0-2326 GCA_035624135.1 Candidatus Acidiferrales bacterium
ACCCAGATGCGGCTGGTGGCGGGTTTGCCGAGGTGAATGGGACGCGCGCTGCGCGGGGCCACTTCGAGGGTCATGGTCTCGTCGTACTCGCGGCGCCGGACGCGGACGCGGGCGCCGGGGCGCAGTCCCAAGCCGGCGACAAAAGTAAGAAATCGCGGGTCGCGTTCCTGAACGCGCAGGACTTCGACGCTATCGCCGGCCTCGGCCTGGGCCAGGGGAAACGCGCCGCGGCGCTTGCGCAGGTAGAGCAGGCCGCCGATGATGGGAACGCCGTGGGGACAACTGCTCTCGCGGCCAAAGCGATGAAGGAGCATGTCCATGACGTCGTCGGAGATGCCGTGCTCGAGGCGTTCGGCCTCTTCGTGCGCTTTCGACCAGTCGAGGCCGATCACATCGGTGAGCAGCTTTTCAGCGAGGCGGTGGCGCAGGGCGAGGTGCTCGGCGCGGGCGCGGCCGCGTGCGGTCAGTTCGATGGTGCCGTCGCGGCGGACGCGCAACTGGCCGTCGCGGGCCATACGTTTGAGCGCGGCGGCCACAGCGGGGGGCGTGACCTGGAGATCTTCGGCCAGGCGTGCGCTGATGGGGGGAATTTCCTCCTCTTCAACGATGTTCCAGATCGCTTTAAGGTAGTCTTCCTGAGATACGCTGGTACGCTGTCGCTGCAAAGGGCGCCTCTGCCACCCGCTATGGTGCCGCCAGCCAAGGCGAAAAGCAATTCGGGGAAGGAAGCGGGCGAGCAAGAAGAAGATCAGGGAGGCATTCGCTGATGGCTGTGATCATCTGTCTGCTGCGAGGCGTGAACGTGGGCGGGCATAACAAATGCCCAATGCAGGAACTGCGCGCGCTGTGCGAATCGCTGAAGCTTGAAAACCCGCAGACGTACGTGCAGAGCGGAAACGTAGTCTTTCGCACGAAGGAGACGAATCTCGCCAGGCTTACGGAGCGCTTCCGGAGCGCATTCGAGAAGAAGTTTGGATTCCGGCCAGAGGTGATGCTGCGAACGGCGGCCGAAATGAAAACAGCCGTGGCGCGGAATCCGTTTGGGAAGCAAGCCGCGGACGAGCCGGCAAAACTTGCATTGATGTTTCTGGCCGAAAAGCCCGGAAGAGGAGCGGAGGCCCTACTGGCGAAGCTGCCGCGCGGGAGGGAGGAAATGCGGCTCGACGGGCGCGATCTGTATATTTATTTTCCGGAGGGCATGGGGCGGTCGAAACTGCCCTGGCCCACGCTGGGCGAAAAACTAGGGACCAGCGGGACAGCGCGGAATTGGAACACGGTAACGACGCTCCTCGAAATGGCGGAACAGGCGGTGGGCGGGTGATCGGCGCGCCCCGCCGGCGGAAGTGAGGAGTAGAGAGAGATCAGGCGCGCGCGCGGCGTTGCATTTCGCTGCGCAGGCGAGCGGCGAGCTCGAGGATGCGGGCTTCGATTTCGTCGCAGACGCGGCGATAGACGCCCATTTCATCGCCGTAGGGATCGGTGACTTCCCAGTCTTCGATCGGCGCGGCGATATTTTCGCGGAAGAGCGCGGGACCGTGGATGCCGGTGAGGTTGACAATCAGCTCGGCCGAGGCAATGTCCACTTCGGTTGCGCCCTTGGAGCGCTGGCCAGGCATCAGAATGCCACGCTCGAGAAGCACCTGGCGGGTCTGGTCGGCAATCGTGCCGAGGGGGGAGATGCCGGCGCTGGCCGGCTCGATCACGTCGGAGGCATGGTGGCGCGCCAGCGCCTCCGCCATCTGGCTGCGGCAGGAATTGCCCACGCAGACGAACAGAACTCGCTTTGTCGCCATCGCACCTAGGCTCGCACACGTTCTCCAATCAGCCCAAGGAAGAAGGAATATACAGTGGAATCGTCGGTCAGTTCAGGATGAAAAGTTGCAGCGAGCAGGCGCCCCTGGCGGACGAGGACGGGCCGGCCGGCATCTTCCGCGAGGACTTCGAGACCGGGACCTGCCCGTTCGATGATGGGGGCGCGAATGAAGACCATTTCGAGGGGCGCCGGCTTGAGCGTGCAGTGGCCGAAACGGACTTCACTCGACAACTGGCGGCCGTAGCCGTTGCGCAGGACGGTCATGTCCATCAACGCGAGCGAATCCTGTGTGGGATTGAGAACCTCGCGGGCCAAAAGGATCGCGCCGGCGCAAGTGCCGAATATCGCGCCGCCCTCCTCGGCAAACTTGCGGAGAGGATGGAACAGGCCCTCCTCCTGGAGAAACTTGAGCTGTGTGGTGCTCTCGCCGCCGGGAAGCACGACAGCATCGAGGCCGTTGAGATCGGCAACCGTGCGGATTTCGGCCGAATCGACTGCGAGCGAGTCGAGCAT
>DASPSB010000282.1:0-4875 GCA_035624135.1 Candidatus Acidiferrales bacterium
CCATTGAATCGGTAGACAAGCTGGTCGTAAGCCACGGGCGGGTCGGCCCACTTCGCTCCCGCGGGCGGCATCGGCAGCTCGGCCACGTGCGGACCCTTTGTCTGCACGAACGAGGAATACGAAATCAGCTTCCCATCAGGAGACCAGGAGATACCGCCGGGCGGATAGGTCGAGTCCGTAATTCGTGCCGTCTGCCCTGTATCCATCCAGCGGACGTAAATCTCGGGCTTTCCATCTGCGTCGGAAATGTAGGCCAGCCGTGTGCCGTCGGGCGACCACGTCGGCGACGAATCGGACCGGTTGCCGCTGGTGAGGGCGCGGTGATCGCTTCCGTCCGGATTGATGATCCACAGGTTCGTGTAGCGCCGGTCCGTGGCTGAGTCTGCGAAGTTTCGCACATATACGATTTTCTTTCCGTCGGGCGAAACCTCCGGGCTGCTCGGAAACTGGATGCGGAATTCATCCGTCACCGTCAGCCTGTGTGCGCTTTCCTGCGCCTGTGCCACCGCGGCAAGGGCCAAGCCAAGACAGAACGCGCTGGCCATTCTTACTGAATGAGTTCTCATAAGCAGTGCTCCTCCGTGGGCGGGCAGTGTTCACTCGGCTTCTGGGAATGTCAAGTCGCGCCGTGTCGGCCCTCTGCTCTTTACCGACACGCTGGTGCGCGCTAACATGACGGCCCCTTCTGAGAACACTCCGCCGGCTGGCTTTGTCATTGCGCGCAGCCGGAGAACGAGGAATTCATCCTATGCCCGCAAAGCCGGCCGCCAGAAAGAGCCTCTACAGCGTGCACCCTGGCGTCGTCATGCTGCAAAAATGGGTCCGCGAGCTGAAAGAGAAGACTGGCCGCTCGCTCGAAGAGTGGCGGGCGCTCATCAAGAAGGAAGGCCCGTCGACCGAAGCCGAGCGCCGCGATTGGCTAAAGAAAAAACACGGTCTGGGGACAAATAGCGCCAACTGGCTGGCCGAGCGCTCCGTGGGCAAGGGCGGCGTGGAAGACACGCCGGAGGCATATCTCCGCACGGCCGAAAAATATGTCGAGGAAATGTTTGCCGGCGGAAAAGCAGGCCTCCGACCCATTTACGAGGGACTTCTAAAATTGGGTCTCGGCATCGGCTCGGAAGCGAAGGCCTGCCCGTGCAAAACCATAGTTCCGCTCTATCGCAATCACGTCTTCGCGCAAATCAAGCCCACTACGCAGACGCGCATTGACCTGGGCTTCTGCTTCCTCAAATCAGGCAAGAATCCCCCCAAGCGGTTCATCGACACGGGAGGCGCGAAAAAAGGCGACCGCATCACCCACCGTGTCGAGATCACCTCGCCCTCGCAAATCGACGCCGAGGTAAAGCGCTGGCTCAGGACCGCCTACGATTTGGACGCCTAGGCGCGGCGGTGGAGGAGTCGGGAGAGGTGGGGAAATAAAATGCCCGATTTTTTCGATTTTATACGGGGTCCCCAAACCCGCCTCGATTCACTACAATCTACTCGCCATGCAATGCCGCTCTTTGCCCAACCGCCTGCGAATTCCTCGGCCTCCGGCCGTTTGTCCTCGCGAGCCTTCCCGGCAGGCAACGATTGGCCCCTCCTCTAACTTTCGCAAAATCACATCGATCCAAAACAAAAGACTTAAAGCGGCCTGTTTTCACATCGTTCCGCAAAAACGGGTAGGGGGGTGCTCTACGCGATTGAACAACAACCGGGAAGGAGGCAAGCAGTCTCGCCCGAGAGGTGGCTCGCCTTGACTTGCCACGAACCGCCCCGCTATCGTGGGATTTCCATGACCAAGCAAGCCGAACTGCGCGCAAGACCACCTCGGGGAGAGGTCCCCCGTTCACTTGCTTCGCGCCCCGAATTGGAACGCTATTACCAAACGCTCTACTCCGCGCTCGGACCACAAAATTGGTGGCCGGCGCGTACCCCGTTTGAAGTCATCGTCGGCGCCATTCTTACCCAGAACACCGCATGGACAAACGTCGAGCGCGCCATCGCCAATCTGCGCCGCGAGGGCCTGCTCTCGCCGCAGGCTCTCGAGCGGGTCGAGCGCTGGCGCCTCGAACGCCTGATCCGTTCTTCCGGCTACTTTCGCCAGAAGGCGCGCAAGCTGAAGGAGTTTGTGCATTTCCTGCGGCGTGAATTCGGCGGTTCGCTCGTGCGAATGTTTCGCACGCCCACCGACCAGCTGCGTGCGCGCCTGCTGGCCGTTCACGGTATCGGCAGGGAAACCGCTGATTCGATCCTGCTCTATGCCGGCGGCCATCGGGTGTTCGTCGTGGACGCATACACGCACCGCATCCTTGCGCGCCATGGTCTGGCCGCCAACCATTCCAAATATGAAGAGATTCGCGCCCTCTTTGAAGCCAGTCTGCCGCCCGACCCGGCAACCTATAACGAATTTCACGGCCTCATCGTCAATGTAGGCAAGAACTGGTGCCGCACCCGCGAGCCGCGTTGCCACGAATGTCCCCTGCAACCGTATCTGCCTGAAACCGGACCCTGCCTCCAGACAGGAGCGACCGCATGACCGCGTCCGCTCCTGCGCCTCCGCGCGTCCCCGGCCGCAAGCGGCGCGTCCGCAAACTTCCGCTCATCGCCGCCGGCATGGCCCTCGCGATTCTTCTGACTGTGATTCTGACGCTTGGCTCGTTCCGGATGCCGTTCGAGCCGGAAAGCCCAACCGCGCTCCTCATTCTCTTTTGCGTCTCCATGTTCGTGGTCGTGGCGTTTCTAGTTTTCAGCTTCGTCCTGCTGCGCAGCCTCCTCCGTCTGTGGACCGACCGGCGCACCGGGCTGATGGGCTCGCGCTTCCGCACGAAAATGGTGTTCGGTGCCATGGGCATCTCGCTCCTGCCCGTGGTGTTGCTGTTCATGGTGAGCTACGCGCTGCTGAATCGCACGCTCACGAAATGGTTTCCCCACGCGCTTGAAGTAGCCACCGACGAAAGTGTGCGGTTGCTCAGCGATATGAGCGAAGCCGGCGCTGCACGCCGGGCGCAGCTCGCCGCCGCGCTTGCCCCGCAATACTCTGCGGGCCAGCCACTCAAGATCGGCCCGGGCTATGACGGCATCTGGCGGCTCAACTCCGCAGGGTACGTCACGGATTCGCTCTTCCGCGACCCGCCGGGACTTGTGCTCGAACCCCCCCATTGGGTGCGCACGTTGCCTTCAGGGTCCGAAGCCTGGCAATCCGGCCGCAACACCTATTTGGCCGCCCGCACACCGCTGCCCTCCGGCGCTCTCGTGCTTGCGCAGCGCATGCCCGACAGCTATCTTGCGCGGCTCGATACCATCCTCGGAGAGCGCCAAACCTACTTGGACGAAAGCCGGCAGCTCAAAGCCTTTCGGCTGCAGATGCTGCTCAGCCTTCTGCTCATCACGCTGCTTCTGCTCTTTTCCACTACCTGGGTGGCGCTCTTCCTCGAAAAGCAGGTCACCGTCCCGGTGCAGGCGCTTGCCGAGGCCACGCGCGAGATCTCTCTCGGCAACCTGGAGCACCGCGTCGCCGTTCGCGCGCAGGACGAATTGGGCATCCTGGTCGATTCGTTCAACCGCATGACCGGGCAGCTCCACGACGCCCGCGACCGCCTTGAGGAATCGAACGCCAACCTCCAGCGCGCCTTCCAGGAGATGGAGCAGCGCCGGCTCCTGATGGAGACGATTCTCGAGAACATTCCCACAGGCGTGCTCTCACTCGACTCGACAGGCGCTGTAGAGCGTGTGAATTCCTCCGTTGTTCGCATGTTCGGCGATGCAGCACCCTCCGGCGGCTGCCGCTCGCTCGAATCGCTGCTCGGCGCCGGAGCCGCTCACAACGTCGAGCGCCTCATGCGCCGCTCGCTGCGCATGGGTGCCGTATCGCAGGAGCTGGAGATTCCCGTGCCAGGCCGCCCGCCACGCCGCGCCGCGGTGACCGTCAGCTCGCTCGGGCCACGCCGCGCCAATCCTGGCTACGTCGTCGTAATTGACGATCTCTCAGACCTGCTCCACGCGCAGAAGACCGCTGCATGGCAGGAAGTCGCCCAGCGCATCGCCCACGAAATCAAAAACCCGCTCACTCCCATCCAGCTTTCGGCCCAGCGACTGGAGCGCTTCCTCGAGCGCCGCGGGAAGGGCGCCCCGGTCAACGCGGAATCCGCGCGCGAACTCGAGTCGCTAGTCGCCGAGTGCGCTGGCCTCATCGAGCGCGAAGTGGCCGCCCTCGGCAACCTGGTGGACGCCTTCTCGCGGCTCGCCAGGTTCCCGGAGGCCCAACTCGCACCCACCGACCTGAATCGAATCGCTGCTACCGCGCTCGAGGTTTTCGCGGGGCGGCTTGACGGCGTCACGGTGCGCACAAATTTCTCGCCGAATCTGCCACCCATCCGAGCCGACGCCGAACTTCTGCGACGCGTGATCGTTAATTTGATTGATAACGCGGCGGAGGCCATGGAAGACGCCAGCACCAAGGAAATTACGCTCACCACGCGGCCTTGCTCGAGCGGTGAGACGCTCGAGCTCATCGTGGCCGACACCGGTCACGGCGTCGCCCCGCAAGACAAAGACCGGCTCTTTCTTCCGCATTTCTCCACCCGGCAGCGAGGCACGGGATTGGGCCTGGCCATCGCCGAACGCATCGTCGCGGAACATCACGGCGCCATCCGTGTCGAAGATAATCAGCCGCAGGGCGCACGATTCATCATTCGCCTTCCCGCAGCGGATCTTCCTGCCGCCGCGGCAACGGGAGCAGCGAACGGCGCTACGGCGGCCACTGCGCCCACTGGAAGCGAGCCACTGCCCGCCCCGGTTGCCAAAGGACGAGGGTAATCCCCGTGCCGCGCAGCGTGCTCATCGTTGACGACGAAGAAGGCATCCGCCAGTCGCTCACTTCCATCCTGCGCG
>DASPSB010000284.1:0-5916 GCA_035624135.1 Candidatus Acidiferrales bacterium
AGCAAGAGCAGGCCGCAGCACAGCAGAACAATGCCCGCGCGCGAAGTCCAAAAGCCGCGAGAAAATCGAAATCGCAACGGGAAGCCTTCCCCCTTCTGGCGGAGCGCACGGGCGGGCGAAGCGCCTTCCGCTGGGCGGGTGCCGCGGGACGGGCAGGCGCGTCACTCAGAAGAATTGTACCGCGAACGCCTCAAAAGATGGGGCTTTCCCCGGCGGGATTGAAATTCATGGTGTAGTCGAAGCCGAAGAGATTCACCGTGATCGCGTATTGAATGCTCACCCGAGCGGTCTTGCCGATAATTTCCACTTTGATGTCGTCCTGCTTGATGGGGACGTTGAGCGATTGCACGGTAGCCCAGACGGTCTCACGGACTTTCTCCTCCGTCTTCTGGTGCGCCGCCAAGAGTCGCGATTCCGACACGCAGGAGTCCTGCAACTGGTAATTGTTCACATAGGGCGGGACGATTTGGAAGCCGGCGTAGCCGAGGAGGATCAAGATTATCAGGACAACGAGGAATTTCAGGCCAGCTCCGCCGCGCTCGGACCGGGCGCGGCTTCCAGCCGGGGCTCGATGTTTCGGATGCAGGTCCATTTGGGCTACCTCGGTCCGTCCCTCAATCCGCCGGGCAAGCGGATTTCCCCCGATAGACTGGAAACGGGGCGATGCTAGCATCGGCCCGGCGGCCTGTCGAGGCGCCGAGAGCGCGGCGTTTCCGATGCGTCACTTGCCCGGACGTTCTCTGTCCGGCGCAGCCCAATCCCAGTCCGCAGGGACTAATAGGCGCGCCCGAAAAGCGCGCGCTCCTTGGACGCCGAGCCGCAGACAATGCAGGGGCCCGTGCCGCCGGGCTGTTCGAGCGGAATGTTGCGGACTGTGGCTTTCAATTCCTCTTTCACGCGCGCTTCGCAGTCGGCGTTCCCGCACCAGAAGGAAAACGCGAACCCATTCTCGACCGCGCCGCGGAGCTCGTCCCAGTTTCCGGGTTCGCGCGTGTTGGCCTTGCGGAACTCCAACGCGCGGTCGTAGAGCGCCTTCTGGATGACTTCGAGCGCATCGCGCACGGCGCCGGCCAAACCATCGCGCGGAACAAACGACTTCCCTTCCCTGCCGGGACGGTCGCGGCGCGCAAGAGCCACGCTGTTCTTGGCCACGTCTTTTGGCCCGATTTCGATGCGCAGAGGCACGCCGCGCATTTCCCAGTCATTGAATTTGAACCCGGGAGTGACGCCCTCGCGCTCGTCGAGTGTGACGCGGAAGCCCGCCCCGGCAAGCTCGGCGCGAACCGAGTGGACAGCCTCGCTGACTTGCGTCTTCTCCTGGTCGTTCTTGAAGATGGGCACAATCACGATCTGATAGGGCGCGAGGCGTGGCGGAAAAATCAGACCCTGATCGTCCCCGTGGACCATGATGATGGCGCCGACAAAGCGCGTGGAAAGCCCCCAGGAGGTGGTCCAGCAGTGCTGGAGCTGGCCGCCCTGGTCGAGATAGCGGATTTCAAACGCCTTCGCGAAATTCTGCCCGAGGTTGTGCGAGGTGGCCGATTGCAGCGCCTTCTTGTCGCCCATCATCGCTTCGATCGAGTAGGTTTGGTCAGCGCCGGCGAACCGCTCGGATAGCGATTTGCGGCCGGGGATGACGGGGATGGCGGCGTCGTTGACGGCGAAATCCGTGTAGATGTCGAGCATCTGCATGGTCTCGGCCTGCGCCTCCTGGGCGGTCGCGTGCGCGGTATGGCCTTCCTGCCAGAAGAATTCGAGAGTTCGGAGGAAAAGCTTGGTGCGCAGCTCCCAGCGCACCACGCTGTTCCACTGATTGATGAGCACGGGCAGGTCGCGGTAAGACTGAATCCATTTGGCATAGGCGTGGCCGATGATGGTCTCGGAAGTGGGACGGATGACGAGCGGCTCAGCCAGTTCTTCGCCGCCGCCGTGCGTGACCACCGCCAGCTCGGGCGAAAAACCGGCCACGTGCGACTTTTCCTTATCGATGAAGCTGCGCGGGATGAGCAGAGGAAAGGCGGCGTTGACGTGGCCGGTGGCCTTGAAGCGCCGGTCGAGCGCGGCGGTGATGTTTTCCCACAAAGCCCAGCCGTAGGGGCGCACGATCATGCAGCCGCGAACCGGGGCGTAGTCGGCCATCTCGGAACGCAGCACGACCTGGTTGTACCATTCGGAAAAATCTTCGGCCCGTGTGGGCAGCTTCTGCTCGGCCATTCGTCGCTCTCAGTCCTTTCAGATGCGACCAAGTTAAACCATCGAGACTAGGGGAGGGGGAAGTGGAAGTCAACGTGGGCGCGGACTCGGTACCATTGCAAATAGTGCGGGGCCGTGACTAGAATTTGTTCGAGGGCAGGATGCCGGAGGAAACGCAAAAGCTGCGCATCGCCGTGGGCGCGGACCACGCCGGAATCCACGTCAAAGAAGCGCTCAAGACCTACCTGGAAGGCGCCGGCCACACGGTAAATGATATCGGGACGTGGTCGGAAGAGCTGGTGGACTATCCCGAATACGCGAAAAAGGTTGCGGAAAGCGTGGCCAAGGGTGAGGCGGACCTCGGAATCCTCTCCTCCGGAACCGGGATGGGAATGGCCATTGCGGCCAACAAGATTCCCGGCATCCGCGCCGCGACGGTGAACGACCTGATTGCGGCGCGCGCCGCGCGCGAAGAGAACGACGTCAACGTGGTGACCATCGGAGGGCGGGTGGTCGAACCGGGGCAGGCCGTGGAACTCGTTCGCGCGTTCTTAGCCGCGACGTTCAAAGGCGGTCGGCACCAGCGGCGCAACGAAAAGATTGCCGAGATGGATGCAGCGCGGCCAATAAAGAAAGGCACTGCGGCGTAACGGCAGCAAGACTCAGTGAGTTACGGCGGTTCCGCTGGGCACGTTCCGCCTCACAGCAGATCCGTCACCCGGGCAGACCGCACCGGGGGTTTCCTTCGCAAGACCGGCTCAGGGCAGGCGGGATGACAGCAAGCGTCGTTGGCGATACTCTGTAGACCTCCTCCAAACAAAAGGAGAGTTCCATGGAAACTGAAGATTCCCGGCGAATGGAACGCAACGTGGCGGAAGTGGACCCGGAAATCGCCGACGCGCTTCGGGACGAAGTGTACCGCCAGGCCTCGGGTCTGGAGCTGATCGCCTCGGAAAATTTCGTGTCGGAAGCGGTGCTCGAAACCATGGGCTCCGTGTTCACGAATAAATACGCGGAAGGCTATCCCGGGAAGCGCTACTACGGGGGCTGCGAGAACGCGGACCGCGTGGAGACCTTGGCCATCGAACGCGCCAAGAAGCTGTTCGGCGCCGAGCACGCCAACGTGCAGGCACATTCGGGCACGCAGGCCAATATATCCGTGTATATGGCCGCGCTGCAGCCCGGCGACACGGTTCTGGGCATGAACCTGGCGCACGGCGGGCATCTGACGCACGGCCATCCGCTGAATTTTTCCGGGCGCATGTACAAATTCATTCCCTACGGAGTGCGCCAGGACACGGAGACGCTCGATTACGACGAGGTCGAGCGGCTTGCCGCGGAGCACAAACCGAAAATGATCGTGGCCGGGGCGAGCGCATATCCGCGCGTGTTCGATTTTGAGAGGCTGGGGAAGATCGCGCGGGCAAACGGCGCGCTTCTGTTCGTGGACATGGCGCACATTGCCGGGCTGGTGGCCACGGGGCTGCATCCGAGCCCTGTGCCGCATGCCGATTACGTCTCTACAACCACGCACAAGACTCTGCGCGGGCCGCGTGGCGGCATGGTGCTGTGCCGCGAAGCGCTGGCCAAGGAACTGGACAAGCTCACGTTTCCGGGAACGCAGGGCGGCCCGTTGGTGCACATCATCGCGGCGAAAGCGGTGTGCCTGAAGGAAGCGATGGAGCCGGCATTCCGCGATTATCAGCGGCGCGTGATGGCCAACGCCGCGGCACTGGCGCGCGGCATGGCCTCGCGCGGCTTCCGTCTGGTTTCCGGCGGGACCGACAATCATTTGTTCCTGCTGAATGTGGGGTCGCGAGGGATTACCGGGCGGGATGCGGAGCTGGCCCTGGAGCGCGCAGGAATCACGGTGAATAAGAACGCGATTCCCTTCGATGCGCTGCCGCCGATGAAGGCCAGCGGGGTGCGCATCGGAAGCCCCGCGGTGACCACGCGTGGTATGGGCGAAGCGGAAATGGACCGCATCGCAGGATGGATGGCTGAGGTGCTCGCGAGTCCCGCCGATACTGCGGTGCAGCAGCGGGTGCGCGGAGAAGTGGCCGAGTTGGCGGCGCGATTCCCGCTCTATCCGCGGCGGCTCGTGGCGGCTCGAAATGCATCCGTGCACGCCGGGGCGCCCGCGGATTGAAGCAACGAATAGCCGGAAAGTATCTTCGCCTCGACGCCAGGCGGCAAAAGGCCTCCGTTCAGCCTCTACCCCGTAGCCGCGAAACTGCGCCCTTTTAGAACCTGTTGCGCATGCCTACCGCAGGCAGGCCGGGCGCGCACCCCACTTTGGAGCGTGCCGAGATTCGCCCGGGGCGCTCCGCAGTCACTCCACGGCTTCGATTTCCAGTTCTTCGGCGTGTTGGTCGCGAATTGAAAATGCCCGCACGGGGCGCGCTGCTCCCGGGATGGGCGAGAGAATCAAGTACGCCGCGTCCGGATAGTATGCGGACTCGATGTCGCGCCGCGAGGGCGCATTGTCTCCCGTCGGATGCGAGTGGTAGATGCCCAGGTGGTCGAGTCCCCGCTGGCGCATGCGCTGGAATAATTGAAAAAGCTCGGCGGGCGCGATATCGAAGGCGGTCGGGCTGGCCAGCGCATTCTGCGCCGAGAGCACGGTGGTGATCAAGCCGTCGCGTCCGGCGAGCAAACCGCAACACTCGAAGCCGGGTTCGAGCCGCGCTTCGGCGAGAAGCTCCTTCAGCACCGCGCGTGTCACCCGCACCCGCTGGCCCATGGCCTCAGTGTAGAGGATGCGGCGGTTTCATGATAGAAAGCCGAGACTGCGCGGACCGGCGGAGGGACTCGCCGGCGAGAAGGGGGAGGACGCCATGATCAAACAGGTCTTGCTCGGCACGATTGTGGGCGCGATCGCGATTTTCGCGGTGAGTTCGGTGTGGCACTTGCTGCTTCCGTGGGCGGAGACCGGATTCCACGCGCTGCCGCACGAAGAAATTTTGCATCCGGCGCTGCGGATGGGAATCAAGGACCCCGGAATCTACATGTTTCCCGGCATCGACGTGACGAAGCAAAACGATCCGGTGGAGCAGAAGCGATACCAGGAAAAGTTTCAGCAGGGGCCGACGGGATTGATCATCTTCCAGCCCGGCGGAAAAGAGTTCAGCTTTCCCAAACTGCTGGTGAATCAGTTCCTGTTCCAGTTGCTGGCGGCGTTTGTGGTGTCGGTGCTGCTGGCCATGGCGACGCCGGCCGGCTATCTGCAACGTGTGCTGTTTGTCGGGCTGGTGGCCGTATTTGGCTCGCTGGTGATTGATTGGCCGTACTGGAACTGGTACGGATTCCCGGGAAATTACACGTTCGAGCATCTCTGCGAGATGTTTCTGACCTGGGGAGCAACGGGGTTTGCCATCGCGGCGGCGGTGAAACCGAGGGCCGCCTAGGGCCGGGCTTCGTAGACGATGTTGAAGGGCGTTTCCGTGGCGCGGCGGAAACGCGAGAAACCCGCCGAAGTGACGACTTCGCGCATGCGCGCCTCGCCGGCCTGCGCTCCGAGACACAAACCGACTTCCTGCGAGCGCGAACAGGGAGTGCAGAGCAGCGTGGAGAACGAGTAGTAGACGCGGCCCACGGGATTCAAATTGTCTTTCAACTGATCGTGGGCGAACGGCTCGACGATCATCCACGTGCCCGTGTCGTTCAGCGAGGTGCGCACGTGCCTGGCGGCGCCGACCGGATCCCCCATGTCGTGCAGGCAAT
>DASPSB010000288.1:0-10282 GCA_035624135.1 Candidatus Acidiferrales bacterium
AGCGGCAACGGCCGTCCGCTCGGCTGGCAGCTCGATCCCACCTACGGAGCCGGCGCGCAGCGCGAAACCGTGGATGTGGCCTGGGGAAACTCTTACCGCATCGTCGCCGACGGAGCAACGGCCACGCGCGGCCTGATTACGCAGACCGCGGTGCAGGATTATCTCGGCGTCGCGCGCATCTCGGCGAACACCGACTATTCCGTGCGCGTGCGCGTGCAGCGCAGCCCGAACCTCGCGCAGGGCACGCTCAATATCCAGCTCTATAGCGTCTCAGCGGGAATTTCGACCGCGGGCCTAGCCGTCAGCGCCGCAACGGCCACCACCACGTGGGCCGAATACATCGCTGAGCTGACGCCGCCGCTCGCCTCGATTCCTTCCGACCTGGTGCTACGCGTTTTTGCAAGCGGCACGCCCGGCCCCAGCGGCGAATCGTTCATCGTGGACAATATCGAGATCTTCGAGACGAATAATCCCGTCAACGGCTCGGTGGTGCGCGCCAGCCGTGTGGAATCGCCGGAGAGCTACGACGGCATCAGCGGCTTTCTGAGCGTCGAGGAGGAAGACGGCCAATACGTGCGCAGCGCCTTCGTCCTGCGCGGCAACCTCTATTTCGTCAAAGACCGCAGCCTGCACACAACGGCCGACGACGGCGTCGACGAGCCTTCGGGCTGGGTGATTACGGAAGTGTCCAATCGCATCGGCACGCCCAGCATCCAGGGAGCTGATGTGGGCGACGACTTTGCCGTGATCGCCGGCCGCGACGGGCTTTACCTGTTCAACGGCGGCGAGCCGGAAAAACTCTCCACTGAAATCCAGCCCACCTGGGACACCATCAACTGGGCCGCAGGCGATAAGCTCTGGGTGCGCGTGGACCAGCAGGCCAAACGCGTCCTCGCCGGCGTCCCGCTGGGCACGGCCACCCAGCCCAATGCCGTGCTCGTGCTCGACTACCGTGACGGATTCAAGCCGCCACTGGGAACTTCGCTCACCGGCCGAGTGATCGCCATCCCGCAGGCTCGCCGCTGGACGCTCTGGAACATCTCCGCCAATTCCTGCGGGCTGATTGAACGCTCCGACGGCACCGCAAAGATCTTTTTCGGCAATAACGCCGGCAACGGGAAAATCTACCAGCTCACGCCCGGCGCTTATTCCGACGACGGCACGACGATCGCCAGTTCCTATTCCACTGCGTTTCTCACCGGAACCGAACTCGGCAACGTGCCGCCCGTGGGCCGCCAGCTTTTCGGCTATCTGCAGTTGAACGTAAACGGGGCAGGGAATTTGAACATCACGGCGCAGCCGGTCGGGGCAGGCAGCACGGGTTCCGGAGGAGCTGTGGCGCTGCGTTCCCTGCCGCTGGCCAGTCCTTCGCTGCACGACTCGGAAATCACCACGCGCATCTACAGCGAGCGCGTGAGCTATGAAATTTCGACGGGAGCGCCGAATCAGTGGTTTTCGCTCGGCAAACTGGTGGCCTGGCTGCGGCCCGCGCCTTACAGCTTTGTCCGCGGCGGCGTGTAATCTTCCGTAGCGCCGGCTCCCCAAGCTTCGGGACCGCGCCGGCCATCCCTCTCTTTATTGGATTGCGATGCTGACCATTCCCCAAATCGCGCAGACGCGACAAATCAGCCCGTACCTCTACGAATCGCTGAACAAAATCGTCAGCGCGATCAATACGCTTTCCTCGCAGTCCGGCGTGGACGCGGCTCCCGCCGCGCAGGCAGCCGCCGGCGAGAGCCTGCCCGCGCCTTCCGCGCCTGCATCGCTCGACGTCAGCGCGTCCGCGGGAACGTTTCGCGTGACCCTGGGCGCAAGCCCGGGCGCCACCAGCGCCGCTCTCTATTTTCTCGAGGCTGCTGCCGATCCTGGATTCGCAGCCACCGATACGACCGTTTATCCGCTCGGCGGCTCGCTGGTGGCGAATCTGTCGCTCGGCAATGTGACGCTCTATTTCCGCGCGCGCGCCAAGTATCCCGATTCCGGCTACGGCCCGTACGTGATTTTCGGCGGCTCGACTGCGTCGGCCGTCACGGGCGGACTCATCGGCTCAGTGAATCTGCCCACAAACGTTCCGCTCAACTCCACCAACAACGCTACGGTGGACTCGGTGGACGCGGGGACGAGCGCCACGATCCGGATTTACGGTCCCGGCGGCGTCGGCTCGTCGTGGATGCGTTTTTCAGGGCAGGGAACTGAGACGTATCCCGGGGGCACCATCACCGGCCTTGCCTACAGCACCGTGTACTACGTCGTTTGGAACGGCTCCGCCTATCTCGCCTTCACGCTGCAGTCGCAGGCCGTCAATGACAACTACGTCTTCGTGGGCCGGCCAACCACCGTGGCCCAGGGCGGCAGCGGCGGCAGTTCCGGGGGAGGAGGCGCCTCCGGTGGCGGCAACGGCGGCCGCTTCCTCGATTAGCTCGTGACGTTGTAGGCGCGGACCCACGCGTGCCCCCGGGCTTCCTGGCGCATGTCCGCCCTATTTCTACTGCGATTCGCTGGTTTGAATATCGATGCCTGCGCGCATCACGCACAAATCGTTCGATCCGCACGCCGGCGCAATCATCGTCGGTATCGAGGACGATCTCGGCGCCCGCAGCGTGCATACGTTCCACGTTCTCGCGCCCGATGGCAGCGAGGCCGACGTCGCCAGCGCCATCGCCGCGGCGCTCGACCGCGCTGACCAGCGCGCCATGCGCATCCGCGCCGCATTCGAAAAACACGGCTGGAAGTCTGGGTAGCCACGGTCAGTGATTGTTTGACCGTGGGCTCGGCTCTTAATTAGCCCATGCGCATTCGCGACTACACCCCGGAGGACGAACCGGCGCTGCGCGAAATGCACGCCGCGCAGGGCTTCGACTATCCGTTCCCGGACCTCTCGAGCCAGTTGTTTCTCACCCGGCTGGTTCTGGAAGACGATGCGGGCCGCCCGCTGATGGCCGTGCTCGGCCGCGTCACTTGCGAGGTGTATCTGCTGGCCCAGCCGCGCGCCGGCACACCGCAGGAACGCTGGCAACGCTTTCTTGCGGTCCACGAAGCCATGCGCCAGGCGCTCCACGCCCAGGGCTTTGAGGACGCGACCTGCTGGCTCCCGCCGCGCATCGAACGCGCCTTCGGACGCCGCCTGCGCCGTCTGGGCTGGGTGCGCGACGCTTGGGCCGCATTCACGCGGCGCATTTGATAGTTCGTCCGAATTTCGTTTTTCGATTTTCGGCCTTCGCTAATTCGACAGGAAAGGGAACTCACATGGGCCGCTCTGCCTCCACCACTCGTTCCGATATCGACCAGGAAACTGCGCTCCAGCAGCAGATCAACCAACAGCTCCTGAGCGAAACTCAGGGCCTCGGCAGTACGCTGCTGCCGCAGTACGAGCAACTGCTCACGCAGGGCTATACCCCGCAGGAGCAGGCCGCGATCACTGGCCAGAGCCAGGGCGCCATCAACTCCGCCTTCGACGCGCTGCGCCAGAACGCAGCCGATCGCCTCGCGCAGACCAACAATTCCGCGGGGTATAGCGCGCTGCTCGATGATCTCGGCCGCGCGCAGGCCCAGCAGTCCGCCTCCACCGCGCAGCAGAACCAGATACAATTCGCCCAGCAGCAGCAGCAGAACATGCTTCGCGGCCTCCAGGGCATCGCCTCGCTCTACGGAGTGGATACCGGACTGCTCGCTTCCGGCCTCGGCGACGTCGGCCAGTTGCTCTCCACTCGCGCGGGCATCTCCAGCAACGGCATGAACCTGGTCGGCCCCCTGAGCGGCCTCGGTCTCGCCGCCATGGGAATCTTCTGAGGTTGCGAAGGAGCGGGATGCCATGCCACTGTTCGGTCCCATCGGCGTCGGTCTGGCCAACGCGCTCTTCGGCGTGACCATGCCGGCGGGCGGCTTCGAACTCCAATCCGGAATGCAGCCGCCGTTTTCGTTTCCCTACGGCTATCCATTTATGCCTACAACGCAGCAGACGGTGACGCCCACACCAACGCCCGCGCCGGCAGCTTCCACTTCCGCCGCGCCGGCACCGCCGCCTCCGCCGCCCATGCAATCGATCGGCACGTTTACCACGCGGCGCACGCAACTGTTCGGTCCGCTCGGCGCCGTATCCATCTGATCCCGAATCTTCGGGACGGGGCTCAATCCCATGCAGGACTCTTTCTTCGAAGAGAAATTCGACGACTTCCGCGTCGAGGTGATTGACCGCCTCGCGCGCATTGAAACGCAGCACGAACGGATGATCGAGCGGCTCGAGCGCATCAACGGAACGCTCCACGAACACGACAGGGCATTGCACGACCAGGAAAAGAAGCTCGCGCGCATGCGTGGCGCGGCCAGCATGCTCGCTGCGCTCGTTGCTGCTGCCGTCAGCGTAGTGCTCAGCCGCATCCGCCTGTGGCTTGCCCCATGAGCGCCAATCCCATCACGCAGGCGGCCGGCTCGTTGCTCGCAACGGCCGAGCGGCGCCTCGCCGCGGTCGCGGTGCTCCTGGCGCTCGGCGCGGGCGCCATCGGCTTCCGCTCCTGGCTCGAAGAGCGCGACGCTCGCGTGCAGATGTTTGCGACGATCGCCTCGCAAAATTCCATTATTTCCGCGGCCGAGAAGCGCGAGCAGGACCGCGCCCAGCAGCTCACAGACACTCTGAAGCAGATTTCGGACTTGAAGGCGACTGTACAGACGCCCCAGCAGGTGATCCGGGAGATCCCGCAGTATCTTCCGCCGCTGCCGCAACCCCTCAGCACCATCGCTCCGGGAAACTCGGGCAGTGTCGGGGCGTCAGCCGCACAGGCTGCAGCAATGCCTGGGCCGGCAGCCGCTCAGGGACAGCTGTCCGCTCCTGCGAAGGCCGGGGAAGTGACAACGCCCGACGTCAGAGTCCCCTCGGCGGACCTGAAACCTCTCTTCGACTTCGTCCAGGACTGCCGCGCTTCGCAGGCGCAGCTCGCCGCGGCGCAGCAGGACGCCCAGGATCAGCGCACGAAGAATGATGCCATCACCAAAGAACGAGACGCCGCCGTCAAAACAGCTAAGGGAGGCAGCCTATGGACCCGGAGCGTTCGGGCGGCGAAATGGGTCGCCGTGGGGTTCGTGGTGGGCTTCGTCGCGCGCTCGGCAGTACGCTAGGGAAGAGGACCCCAGGAAATGCCGCCGGAACCTGGTGGATGGGTAGGAGCAAAAAAAGTGGGGTGGGCAGGCAGATTTCTCTTGACAATGTGGGTCCGATAAGATATATTATGTTAACTAGAAAATCGCTCTAAAACTGCCCATCTTTCGGGCCTTTCGCTGCATTTCACGCCTTTTTCGGGCTTGCGAGGGGCTTCCCTTCTCCGAGCTTCCGTTTGCAGGGGTGCAGGAGCGCGCGCGTCGGCGGTCTACGGCTTCGGCGCGGAACTCGCGCGGGCGAGTTCGTAATCGATGTATTGGACGAGGCTCTCCCGGTCGCCGCCCACCAGTCGGCGGCCATTGACGAACACGGTGGGCGTGTTGGCCACCTTCAGGGCGATACCTTCGGCGGTGCTCTTGTCGATCTCGGCTTTAATCGCGGGATCGGCCATGCAACCCTTAAAGGAGTCCGCGTCGTAACCCGCGGCAGCGCCCTGTTGAACCACCGTCTCCCAGACGTTTCCCGGGTTGATCGAATCCTGATGGTCGAAGATGTAATCCGAATAGGTCCAGAACGCGTCAGGATTCTTGTGATAGATGCAGCGGCCGGCGGTGGCCGCAGTCATCGCCCAGGGGTGGATTTGGGTGAGCGGGAAGTCGCGGAACACAAATCGCACCTGCGGATAGTTCGGGTAGATGCCGCGCAGGATCTCACTCAACCGCCGGCAACTCGGGCATTGCAAATCCCCATATTCCACGAGCACCACCTTGGCGTTGGCGGGGCCGCGGGATGGCGCCGAGGTGAGGTCCATTTGCGAGCGCAGTTTTGCGAAGGGGTCGGCTTGCATGTCGGCGAGCTCGCCCTGCATCAGGTAGCGCCCGTCGTCGCTCACGTACATCGTCAGGGCATTCGATTGGCCTTCCACCGATATCTCCACGCTCAGGGCGCGCAGGCCGGGAACCGGCGAAGGCTGCGGCTCGCCGATCTTTACCGCGAATTTCGGGCCCAACGCATACACGTTGCGCAGATACGCCTCGACGCGCCGCGCAATGGCGGAAGGATTGCTCGCGGCCTGCGCGGATGCCGGGCGCCCGGGGTGCGCAGCCGCCGGCGAATCGGCAGGCGCGCTCCCCGTGGGGGATTCTTGGGCGTTTGCTACTCCCGCTGCGAACGAGAGCGAGCAGAGCATCGCGCACACTTTCCTCATGATGGGCAATTCCCTCCCCTTACAAGCTCACTCAGGTCCGAAACGCTTCCTCTAGAGAATTCCTGTGCGAACCGCGCGCTGTGAGTTTACGAATCCGCGGGCACACGTGCCCGGGACTTCGCGCGAAACGCCTGCGCCACCGGAAATTTGCGGCCGATTCCAAACGCCTTCGAAGTGATTTTCAGTCCCATGGCGGCCTGCTGGCGTTTGTACTCGTTGCGGTCCACCTTCAGCGCGATTTCTTCCACCATTTTGAGCGGCAGCTTTTCTTTTTCGGCGATCTCGTCAGGGCTCATCATCTCCTCAACGTAGTCCCGCAGGATGCGGTCGAGGGCCTCGTAGGGCGGAAGCGTGTCCTGATCCGTCTGGTTGGGACGAAGCTCGGCCGAAGGCACCTTCTTGATGGAGGACTGCGGAATCAGTTCCCTTCCCCCAGTGGCGGGACCTCCCGCGCCGACGAGCATCCCGCCGGTCGCGTTCAGCTGTTCGGCGAGCGCGTAGACCATCGTCTTCGGCACGTCGGAAATCACGGCGAGCCCGCCGGCCATGTCGCCATAGAGTGTGCAATATCCCACGGCCAATTCGGATTTGTTGCCGGTGGTGAGCAGGAGCGCTCCGTATTTGTTCGAGAGCGCCATGAGCAGGTTGCCGCGAACGCGCGCCTGGATGTTTTCCTCGGTGGCGTCTTGCGGCCGGCCGCGAAAAGACTCGGCCAGCGCTGTGCGATACGCCTCGAAGATCGGGGTGATGGGGAGCATCTGGAACTCGATGCCCAGGTTTTCGGCGAGCTGTCGCGCGTCGGCAATGCTGCCCTCCGAAGAGTACGGGCCGGGCATGCCTACGCCCAGCACGTTGGCCGGGCCCATGGCTTCTGCGGCCAGCGTGGCTACTACCGCCGAGTCGATGCCGCCGCTCAGGCCCACGATCACGCGGCGGAAACCGCATTTGCGCACGTAGTCGCGGGCGCCCAGCACGAGCGCCTGATGCACCGCCTCGATTTCTTCCTCCGGCTGCGCGTGCACGTCGCCGCTCTGCGTTTCCGTGTCGTAGAGCACGATATCCTCGGCAAAGGCCGCGGCGCGCGCCGCCAGTTCTCCCCTTCCCGTATAGACACAACTCGCCCCGTCGAACACCAGGCTGTCGTCGCCGCCCACCTGATTGACGTACACCACCGGACGCTGGTGATGCAGTGCCAGCGAGCTGAGCATCTTCGCGCGCAGATCGCCTTTGTAGGCGTGGAACGGAGAGCCCGAGATATTGATGATCAGCTCCGCACCCTTGGCCACCAGCTCGGCCACGGGATCGCGTTCGTAGAGCGGACGCGCCCAGAACTGCTTGTCGTTCCAGATGTCTTCGCAGATGGTGATGCCGAGCGGCACGCCGCAGAATTCCACGGCGTGCTGCGTGTGCGCAGGCTGGAAGTAGCGCGACTCGTCGAACACGTCGTAGGTGGGCAGCAGCATTTTGCGCTGGAGGAAGAGCACGCGGCCATAGCCTACGAGTGCGGCGCAGTTGGCCAGGCGTTTGCCGACTTCGTCCTGCGCATGGCCAACGAGGCCGACTACGGAGGGCAGCGAAATCTCGGGGGCGAGCCGGTCGAGCTCCTCGAGGTTGCGCTGGACGAACGCGGGCCGCTCGACGAGGTCGAACGGCGGATAACCGCACAAGCAGAGTTCCGGGAAGATAGCGAGATCCGCTCCCCGCCGCCCGGCTTCCGCCGCCGTTTCGCGGATTTTCGCGGCGTTGCCTTCGAAGTCGCCGACGGTCGGGTTAATCTGCGCCAGCGCGACCTTCATAGGATGAGGATACGGGGCGATATTGCCCTATGCAAGCGGGGCTGCTGGTTCGGCCGGCTTTCTTGACGCAGCATCCGGGACTTACTGTTGCAGCAAAATCGAGAGGGTGCCATCCGTCAAGTTCACGACGGCGAGATCGAGCTTGCCGTCGCCGTTGAAGTCCGCCGCCGCGATCGAATACGGGCCGCGCCCCACGGGATAGGGCGAGCCAGAGGCCGGCGTGAACGTTCCATCGCCGTTTCCAAGCAGAAGCGTGACGGTGCCGTCTCCGAAGTTGGCGATGGCTAGGTCCAGCTTCCCATCGTTATTGAAATCGGCCGCTACGATCGCCGCCGGCGACTTTCCAACAGGAATCGTCAGAGGCGCGCCAAACGTCCCATCGCCATTCCCCAGCAAAATTATCACAGTGTCGCTGAGTGAATCCGTGACCGCGATATCCAGTTTCCCGTCGCCATTGAAGTCGGCCGCAACGATGGCTTGTAAACTGCCGCCCAGCGCCAACGGCGAATTGGGGGCGAGACGGAAAGTGCCGTCGCCATTCCCCAGCGAAACAGCCAATCCCGAGCCCGAACTTCCCGGTCCTGCCGTATAGCCGCTGGCCACAATCGCGTCCAGCTCTCCATCCTGATTAAAATCGCCCAACGCTATGCTGTTAGGGATACCCGAGGCGTACAGACTGCCGGCAGCCGAGAACGCGCCATTTCCGTAGCCCAGCACCACCGGCTCCAGCGCCAGCCCCTGGAACGCGAGATCGAGGTTTCCATGGCTGAAGTCTGCCGCCGCCATGGCATCTATCATTCCGCGCGAATTGGCAAAAGCAGCAGACGAAGGAGAGAAAGTTCCATCCCCATTGCCCAGCAGGATGTATGCCGCCGCGTTAGGTTGATCCGCCACAGCCAATCCCAGGTGCCCGCTGTGATTGAAATCGGCGGAGAGAATGGCCGTGTTGAGGGGCGTGGCTTCGTCGTCGTAGGGCGGGCTCGCCACTCGCATTGGAGAGCCCATCGCTGGCGTAAAGGTGCCGTCGCCATTGCCGAGCAAAACATCCACCCAAATGCTGCCCGCGACAGCAAGATCCGGCTTCCCGTCCTCGTTGAAGTCGCCAACGGTGATACATGCCGGCGACTGATTCGGAAACGACAGGGTGGTTCCCGCGAAATCCACCGCAGTTTCCGGCGCTGCCACCTGGAAATAGACCACGTTGGACGCACCACCGCCCGGCCCCGGACTCACGACCGTGACCGCAGCCGTCCCCGCATTCGCCACGTCCGAGGCCGGAACCGTCGCGGTCAGATGCTCACTGTCCACAAAGGTCGTTACCAGCGGCGTGCGGTTGAAATCAATTGTCGTGCCGGAAGCGAATCCCGTCCCGCTCACCCTTAAGGTGAAGCCGGGGCCACCGGGCGAGACTGCCGTCGGCACAAGCGGCTGGTTTAAAAAGGGGATCGGATTCGCTGGTGGCAAGTTGGAATTGATCTGGATGCTGAGGAAGGGATCGACTACAGCCACGCCAGCCGAGTCCTCTACCGTCGCCTCGAAATACCATGTTCCGCCACCTGTCGGTGTTCCGCTGACCGTGCCCGTATTGGCGTCGAGGGTCAGGCCGTCCGGCACTGCTCCTCCCACCATCCATCCCGTGATAATGGGGCCGTTGTATACACCCCACCGAAACGGAGGCGTGCCGCCGATGAGCGCGATAGTTTGGCTGTAGGGCGTGCCTACCGTTCCGTTCGCGAGCGCTTGAAATGGAATCTGAAGGTACGGATTTACGGTGATTTGCACCGAAGCGTTCTTGGTCTTATCTGCCGTCGAAGTGGCCGTGACCGTCGCTCGCTGGGCGCTGGTGAAACTGGTCGTGGGCGAGTTGTAGGTGACGGATGATCCGGTGGCATTGCTGAGAGAGCCCGGGCCAGAGAGGCTCCACAGGACCCCTTGGCCGGACATGTCGTTGGCGACGGTTGCCGTGATGCCAACCGTCTGGCCCTGATCTATGGTCGGCGAAGCGGAAGGCGTCAGGCTGACGGAGATGGGAGGCGAACTCGCGCACCCGGCAGCAACCGCCGCGACCGCCACGACGACCAGCGCCACAACGCGGGAACGCACCCAGGACATTAAGTCCCCCTCGCGATATTATCACGCAAGGAACGAAATGTGAGGATACGAGCCCCTCGCTGCAGAAGTCAATCC
>DASPSB010000292.1:0-2395 GCA_035624135.1 Candidatus Acidiferrales bacterium
AGGGTCTTGCCCTGACGCAGCTCGGTCTGGATTTCACCGAGATAGTCCTCGGCGACATTGAAGATGACAGTGATGGGCAGGAGCTGGGTGACGACGACGAGGGCAGTGGTGCTATTGGCCTGAACGATGTTTCCGGGATCCACCAGCCGCAGGCCAACGCGTCCATCAATGGGCGAGGCAATGTGACAGTACACGAGGTTGACTTTGGCATTCGCGACGGTGCCTTCATCGTTTTTTACGGTGCCTTCGTCCTGCAAGACCACCTGCTCCTGGTCGTCGAGCTGCTGCTTGGCGATGGCATTGCGGTCGTAGGCGGCCTTATAGCGAGTCAGGTCAATGCGGGCTTCGGTGAGAACGGCCTGATCGTGAGCCAACTGGCCCTCCGCCTGGGTGAGGGCCGCTTGATAGGGGCGCGTATCGATTTCCAGGAGCGGGTCGCCTTTGTGAACCATCTGGCCTTCGCGATAGAAAACCTGAGTGATTTCGCCCTGCACGCGCGCGGTTACGGTGACGGTGTACACCGGGGTGACGGTTCCAAGAGCGGCGACGTAGACGCCGATGTCGCCTTGGCGGGCGACGGCGGAAAGGATGGGCACATCGGTGACCATCATCCTGCTGCGGCCGCCGCCGGAACCCTGTGCCTGGGGGTTGGGAACGGTAGCGCTAAAAATCCGCCAACCGATGAATCCCAGCGCAAGCAAGACGACGAGCACAACGATCCAAGTCATGCCGCCAGACTTGGGCGATCGTTTGGCGCCGGACGCCGGGGCGTCGCTTTCCTGATTGGGGGATGAAGACATTCACACGCTCCTTATAATTTCCTTCTGTCTATATGATGGCAGCACTCCACTCGAATTAAGAGCCGGCAGCGCCGGCAAACCAGCTAACTCCAAAGCGATCCCAGGGCGGGCGAATCCAACTCGGATAGAAGTAATACGAGATCGAAAGGCCCTGAGTTACGCTCAAAATCCCCCGAGTATACGCGCCCCAATTCCATAATAATCCGAAACGCGGAGGAATGCGCGGAGCGAGGCCGGCCGGAACGAGAGCGCGAGGAACTGCGGCCGCAGGAGCCATTCTAGGGCGTTCCGGGCGCCGGCGCGGAGCCGGACGCGGAATTGGAAACGACGTTCTGGAGCGAGGAAGCGTCCCAGCCACCACCCAGAGCTTTGATCAGAAGCACGCAGGCGGTCATGCGCCGTCCCTGAATTTGGACAGCGACGCGCTCGTCGAGGAGCGCGGTGCTCTGCGCGGTGGTGACTTCCAGATAGGAGGTAACGCCGCCGCGATAACGGGTGTTGGAGAGCGCGAGGGAATGCTCGGCGGCATCCACGGCGTCGCGCTGGGTGGCGGCTTCCAGTTCGAGGACACGGAGAGCGGCCAGGTTGTCTTCCACTTCCTGAAAGGCGGTGAGAACCGTCTGCCGGTAGCTGGCGACGGTTTCGTCATAGGCGGCGCGGGCCTGCTCGGTGGCGGCACGGCGCTGGCCACCTTCAAAGAGCGTTTCCATGACGGCCGCTCCCACGGACCAGAAACTGCTGGGGCCCTGGATGAGCGTGGTAATGATGAGGCTATTGAAACCGCCTGCGACGTTTAAACCGATAGCGGGAAAATACGCAGAGCGGGCCACGCCGATATTGGCGTTTGCAGCAGACATGCGGCGTTCGGCCGCGGCGATGTCGGGCCGGCGCTCGAGCAACTGCGAGGGCAGGCCGAGGGGAACGGAGGGGGGAGAAGCGGTGAGCGGAGAAACGGGAAGAGTAAATTCGGAAGCGGGTTTTCCGACGAGAGCGGCGATCGCGTGCTCGAGCTGCGCGCGCTGGGCTTGCAAATCGATGGCCTGAGCGCGAGTGGTTTCCAGTTGCGTTTTTGCCTGAGCAACATCCACCTGCGAAGCCACGCCGCCTTTGTAGCGGCTCTCAGTGAGTTCGAGAGCGCGCTGATAGGAGTTGACGGTGGAGCTGAGGAGGGCGATCTCCGCGTCGAGGCTCCGTGCCTGCAGATAATCGAGTGCGAGCTCGGAGTGGAGACTGAGGCGAACGGTTTCCAAATCGGCGGCGCTGGCCTGCGCACCAGCACGGGCGTTCTCGACAGTGCGGCGCACGCGACCCCATACGTCGGGCTCGTAGGCGGCATCGAAGGGAATCATGAAATCGTTCTGCGTGACGCCGGCGGAGAGGGGCCCGGCGAAGGGCTCGTTGCCGGATTCGCGAATGCGCGCGGCCGAAGGGGAGACGGTGAGCGTGGGATAGTAGCCGGCACGAGAAAGGCGAATGAGAGCGCGTGCCTGGAGGAACTGGGCTTCGGCGGCTTTGAGGGACTGGTTGGAGACGTTGACCTGCTCCTCGAGGGCATTGAGGGGAGCGTCGCCAAAAATTTCCCACCATTTGCCGCG
>DASPSB010000306.1:0-6273 GCA_035624135.1 Candidatus Acidiferrales bacterium
GTGCCATAGACCCGCCGACAATTGCGGGAGTCGCGCTGCTGATCGCCGCCGTCACCGCAATCGCTTCGTTCATGCCCGCGTGGCGTGCCGCGCGTGTGGACCCTCTGGTAGCCCTGCGGCATGAATAGCGGCTGCTCCAACCGCTGGTAGCCACGGTCCCGCCACCGCCGGACCGTGGGCATTTTTCTTCTCCGCTGATCTTCCATTGTCCGTCTCGCTTCCCGAGACTTCGAAATCGGGAAACACTCAACGCGGGCGCCCTTGAAGATTTACGGCCGGCGCGCGACGATACGCCTTTAAAAAAGCCAATGGCGAGCCGCAAGAAACCCTCTCCCGGAAACGCACCTCCCGCTTTACTCCCGCCACCGTCTTCGCCGGCCGTTTTCACGCCCCCCTGGATCTATTCGCCGTGGCTTGACCTGCTAATCGGCTGCGGCGGATGGTCGGCGCCGCTCCTGCTCGTCGCATTGGTGGCCAACCGGGCGCAGACCCAGCAGTGGTCGCTGGCGTTTTATTTCCTCGCTTTGCTTTTCAACTATCCGCACTTCATGGCCACGGTCTATCGTGCCTATCACACGCACGAGCAGTTTGAGAAATACCGCATCTTCACCGTCCACGTGGCCCTGCTTCTGGCTCTCGCGGGAGTTCTGGCGCACACCGTCCCCGCATTCCTTCCCTGGCTCTTCACGCTCTACATCTGCTGGAGCCCGTGGCATTACACCGGACAAAACTTCGGCCTGTTGATGATGTTCGCGCGCCGCGCCGGCCTAGCCCCGGAGCGCCGCGAGCGCCAGGCGCTGTACGCTGCCTTCTGGGCGTCTTATGTGCTGCTGATGTTTAGTTTCCACACCGGCCCATCGCCCGACGAGATGATCCTCTCGCTCGGGATCCCCGCCCGATGGGCGCATTGGGCGGAAGTGGCTTGCGGCGTTTTCTTCCTGTGCGCCGGTGGGTGGGCGCTCGCGCGGCTCATTCGCCGCTCGGCCGATTCACGCGCCTGGGTCGCACCGGCCACGTTGTTTGTCTCGCAGTTCTTGTGGTTTGTGTTGCCCGTGGGACTCGAAATCACCTCGGGACTCGAAGTTCCCCAGGTGCGTTACAGCTCAGGAATGCAGGCCGTGCTGCACTCGGCGCAATACATCTGGATCACGAGCTACTACCAGCGCCGCGAGGCCAGCGCTCAGGGCCGCACCGACTGGCGATTCGCTCCGTACGCAGCCACGCTGGTGGCCGGCGGTATCGCCCTGTTCATTCCCGGACCGTGGATCGTGAGCCGTGCGCTCCATGTGGATTTCGGCGCCAGCTTTTTGACCTTTACCGCTCTCGTCAACCTCCACCACTTCATTCTCGACGGCGTCGTCTGGAAGCTGCGCGATGCGCGCGTCTCTGCGCTGTTGGTCGATCGCGCCGAGCAGCCTCCCGCAAGCCCTGCCGCCCATGTGCGCGGGCGCGCGCTGGCTGCGGCGCATTGGCTGGCGGGAAATTCCGGTGGCGCGCGTGCCGTGCGCATCGCCGCGGCCCTGCTCCTCCTCGCCTGGGGTTTGATGGACCAGGCGCGATTCTACTGGGCGTCTGCGGAGGGCCGTTTGCCGGAACTCGAGCGCGCGGCGCGTCTCGAACCCTACGACAGCACCCTGCTCGCCCGCATCGCGCGCGCCGATCAGGATGCGAAGAACTCTCCGGCTGCCATTGACGCGCTCACCCGCGCGCTTCAGCTTCGCCCGCGGAGCCGCGGATTGCAGGAAGAGCTCGCCCACGCGCTGCTCGTCGGGGAGAAGTTTCCGGAGGCCTACCAGAGCTACCAGAAACTTCTGGCCCACTATCCCCATGACGTCGAAGCCCTCGTGAACGCCGGTCTGCTCGCACAGCGGTTCGGACACTCCAACGAGGCCGTAGACGACTGGAACCGCGCCATCGATCTCGATCCCTCGCAAACGAATGCCCAGCTCTATCTGGGCGATGCGCTCGCCGCCCGCGGCGAAGAGCAGGCCGCGGCGCGCCATTACCGTGCCTATTTGAAGCTCGTCACCGAGCATCCGGAACAGCACGCCGGCGAGTCGCATCTGGAGCTGGGCGCGATCATCAAAGTCGCCGACGCCTTTGCGCACGGACGCCACCCCGACGAGGCAGCCCTCGGTTACGCCGCTGCCGTTCCGCTCGCGGAAAAGGACCACGACGTCGCCATGGAAAGCATGGCCCTGGTGCACCACGCGGAACTCGAAGATAGCCTGGGCCTTTCTTTGCAGGCCGTGCAATATTTCCAGCGTGCCCTCCAGGTCGATGCGGGGTACAACGATGCGCCTTCGGTCGCCGCCGATTGGGCGGAGTACGGACAGTTCCTCCGTCGCCACGGCCGGCCCGAACGGTTCGTGTTCGTTTGTTTTCTGCACGCGGAGGAATTGCTTCAGGCAACGCCGGGCTCGGAGCGGGATACGATTGCGAAACTGCGGGAAGAAAGTGAGGTGCGACTGGGCGCGGCCGGTGCGGCTGTCGTTCGCCGCCAGCGCGATGAAATCCTGAAGGAAGCGGCTTCTCTCTCCGCTTTCGACTTCAGAAACTAGGCCCGTCCCGCCGCCATCATCGGGCCCCTACGGTTTCGTCGCTTCGGCGCGCCGCCTTTCCTGCTCCTGGATTTCCGCCTCGAGCCGCGTCACCCGCTTCTGGATTTCTTCGCTTTCCTTGGGCGAGGCTTTGCAGCCGAGAAATTTCTGATAGGCCTGCCTCGCCTCCGGCAGGAATTTCTTCTTCTCGTAGGCCTCGCCCATTAGCTTGTAGGCCTGCGCGTAGTCGGGCATCAGTTTCACGGCTTCCGCGAACCGGTCGATTGCCGCGTCATATTTCTCGCGCTTCATGTAGTACTCGCCGACTTCCACGTCGTGTTGTGCCGGCGCGCTGTTGTTGATGCGCCGCGAAATTGCGTCGCTCCCGTCGGGTGCCGCAGCCGGGGCCGGCTGCGTCCCTTTGGTCTGCGTGGAAGGTTTGGAGCCTGAACTGGAACTCGAACTCGATTCCTGCGAACTGCTCGGCGGCCCGTTCTGCCCGCGCGCTGCCGCGGGCCACACCCACGCCGTCAGCAATGCCGCGGCCAGGCCCGCTCCTGCGCGGACTGTTGCGTTCGGTTTCATGGCTTCCGTGGGTTTTTGATGCGCTCTGTTATCATCGTTGTTGCTCCGGCCGGCCGGAGCGCAGCGCGTCCGCGCCGTGGACCTCAAGGAAAAAGCCGAGACATTTCCCGCCCAGCCCGGAGTGTATCTCTTTCGCGACCCGCAGGGAACCGTGCTCTATGTGGGCATGTCCGTCTCGCTGCGCTCGCGCGTGCGTTCCTACTTCGCCGATGCGCGCGGCCTCGACCCAAAAACCGGCGCGCTCATGCGCGAAGCCGCCGGCCTCGACTACATCGTCGTGGACAACGACCGCGAGGCCCTGGCCCTCGAAAACAACCTCATCAAGCAATACCAGCCGAAATTCAACATCCTCCTCCGCGACGACAAGACCTATCCCTACATCAAATTCACTGCCGGCGAAAAATATCCGCGCGTGTACGTCACCCGGCGGCTCAAAAAAGACGGCTCGCTCTATTTCGGCCCCTATTTTCCGGCCAGTCTCGCCTACCGCATCGTCAAACTCGTCCACAAATGGTTCAAAGTGCCCTCCTGCACCGTGGATCTGACGCGCGCGCACGAGCGCCCCTGCCTCGAATATCACATCCATCGCTGCCACGGGCCCTGCGTTCCCGGGCTCGTCACCTACGAACGCTATGCCGAAGCGGCCCGCGACGTGCGCCTGTTCCTCGACGGCCGTAAATCGGAGTTGCGTGCCGGGCTCTCTGAACGCATGCACCGCGCCTCGAACGACGAACGATTTGAAGAGGCCGCCGCCCTTCGCGATCTGCTGGCCACGCTTGAAGAAGTGGAAGAGCGCCAAAAAATGGCCGCGGCCATGGGCGACGATACGGATGTGCTGGCCTGGTATGCCGAGCCGCCGCTCGTCTGCGTCAACCTGTTCCACCTCCGCAGCGGCCGCGTCGTGGACCGCCGCGATTTTTACTGGGAAAACCAGGACGTGTTTGCTCCCCGGGAATTTCTGCCCGCGCTCCTCAAACAGATTTATCTGGATTCGGCCTATCAGCCCCGTTTTCTCCACGTGCCCATGGAATTCGAGGGCCGCGACCTGCTGGAAGAAATCCTCACGGACCGCGCCGGCCATCGCGTGGAAATCGTTGTCCCCCAGCGCGGGCCCAAGCGTGCTCTCGTCGAACTCGTCGAGAAAAACGCCAGGCTCTGCTTCGACCAGCGCTTCCGCGTCCTGCGGCCCTCCTCGAAAGCCATTATCGAAGCGCTCGAAGCGGCGCTGAACCTCACGGAAAAACCGCGCCGAATCGAATGTTTCGACGTGTCCCACATCCAGGGCACCGACAAAGTGGCCTCCCTGGTCGTTTGGGAAGACGGAAAACTGCGCAAAGGCGAATACCGGAAATTCATCATTCGCGGTGTGGCCGGAAACGACGACTTTGCCAGCATTCACGAAGCCGTCCAGCGGCGCTATCGGCGCCTACGCGACGAGCAGAAATCACTGCCCGGATTGATTCTGATTGATGGCGGCGTCGGCCAGCTCCATGCCGCGGCCCAGGCGCTCGAAGAACTCGGCATCATCAATCAACCTCTGGCCAGCATCGCCAAGCGCGAAGAGATCCTTTACGTGCACGGCCAGGAGAATGACCCGGTCCAGCTCGACCGCCATTCCCCTATTCTCCAGCTCGTCCAGCTCATCCGCGACGAAACGCACCGCTTTGCCGTCACCTTCCATCGCAGCCGCCGCGGCGCTCGCCAGCGCCGCACTGCACTTCTCGACGTGCCCGGCATCGGCCAGCGCACCGCCGAGAAACTGTTGCGGCATTTCGGCAGCCCCGCGCGCGTGCAGCACGCCTCCCTCGAAGAACTGCAAGCCGTAGTCGGCCGCTCCCAAGCCGAAAAGCTTTCCTCCCACTACCGCCAGTCCGGCTGACTGCCGAGAGCCTTTTTGCGAACGCGAGCTTTCTCCCGGGCTCTTCTTCCCGCTTTTCTCTGCCTCCTTGCTTCCTTACCTCCGCTTTCTCAAACCTGACCGTTGGTCAACTTTGGACTCTCCTGTGGTGACAATTTCGCTCCCGTGGAACGCCTGTGCCGGGTTTGCTTGCATCCCCTCTCCGCCCGTGCTAGCGTGACCAACCTGGGGGTTTACCATGAGCGAAAACGGCGGAAACAAGGTCAGTTACTTCCTCGTGGGCATGGGCATTGGCGCCCTGCTTGGAATTCTCTTCGCGCCCAAGTCCGGCGAGGAAACGCGCGAGTATCTCGCGCACCGCGCCGACGAAGGCCGCGACTTCGCGCAGCGCAAGGCCCGCGAGCTCCGCGAGCGCGCCGACGATCTGGTCGAGCGTGGCCGCGACCTCGTCGAGACCGGACGCGACACCATCAACGATGCCATCGAGGCGGGCAAAGGGGCCTATCGGCAGGCCAAGTCCAAGAACTAACGCGGGCGGCGCCGGGGGCCGGAAAATTCGGACCGGTGCCGGGGAGCCGGTTCGGATACTGCTATGGAAACGTGGGTTGCATTCTTTGTAATTGTGGCCAGCATTGCCATCATCATGCAGGCGCTCATTCTGGCCGGCATGTTTCTGGCCATGAAGAAGACGAGCGATCACGTGATCCGCGTCTCGTCTGAGATCAACACCAAGCTGCTCCCTGTCCTCGAAAAAACCAACTTTCTGCTGGAGGATTCCCGCCAGCGATTCTCCAGCGTGGTGGCCGACACCGCGGAAATCGTCCACATTGCGCGAAATCAGGCCAACCGCTTCGACCGCGTGATGGGCGAGGGCATGGAACTGCTGCGCGCTCAGATTATTCGCGCCGACCAGGTCATCACCGGCGTGCTCGAATCGCTCGAAGAAGCGCACACCCAGGTTCGCAAGTCGGTCACCGGCCCTGTCTCTCAGGTCGCTGCGGTGCTCCGCGGCCTGAAGGCCGGCCTGGACATGTTCACCGGCGGAAAATCCCCCAAGGGCGAACGCTCCCGCGCCTCCTCCTCGGAGGAAGAGCTGTTCATTTAAGGCAGTTTGACCTCAGACAATCCAGCCGCCACCCAGCACCCGGTCACCCTCGTAGAAGACTGCCGCCTGCCCGGGCGTGATCGCCCGCTGCGCTTCGTCAAAATGTACGCGAACGCGTGCCCCGCAATCAGAATCCCCGTTCGCGATTGGCTCGAGCCAGGCAGCAGACGGCTCGTGCTTGTGTC
>DASPSB010000309.1:0-4878 GCA_035624135.1 Candidatus Acidiferrales bacterium
AGTCTCTTCCAGGCGTTGGGAGCAGGTGCCGAGTGGTTGCTCAATTTCTCGTTTGCAGGCTCCAGCTTTGTGTTCGGCGAATTGGGACGCAAAGGCTCCGGAGGCGTGATCATCGCCTTCCAGGTCCTGCCCATCATCATCTTCATCGCCACGTTTTTCGCCATCCTCTATCACTACGGCGTGATGCAGGCCATCATCCGCGTCGCCGCGCGCGTGATGACCCGCCTGATGGGCGCCAGCGGTGCGGAATCGCTCAGCGTGGCCGCCAGCGTCTTCATGGGCATCACCGAAGCGCCGCTCACCATCCGTCCTTATCTCGCGCGGCTCACGCGCTCGGAGATGATGACTGTGGTTACCAGCGGAATGGCCCACATCTCCGGCGCCGTGATGGGTGCTTACATCTTGTTCGGGGCCGAAGCGCGCCACCTCCTGGCTGCCGTGATCATGACCGCACCCGGAACCCTCGTCATCGCCAAGATGCTGGACCCGGAGACCGAACAGCCGGAAACCGCCGGCCGCGTGCACCTCGAGCGCACTGAGGAGGAAAAGCGCGAGAACTTGCTCGACGCCGTTACCCGCGGCGCCACCGATGGTCTCTATCTCGCCCTCAACGTCGCGGCCATGCTCATCGCCTTTCTGGCCTTAGTCGCCCTCGTCAACGGAATCTTCAGCGCTGCTCACGCCGGTCTCGCCCGTCTCGGCGTCGGCTGGTTTCCATCGAGCGCACAGGAACTGCTCGGCTGGCTCTTCGCCCCTGTCGCCTGGCTGATTGGCGTGCCTTCGGGCGATTGCATCACCGTCGGCAATCTTCTCGGGACGCGCATGGTCTTGAACGAATTTGTGGCCTATAGCCAGCTCGGCACATTGAAGTCGCAAATGGATCCGCGCTCGTTCACCATCGCCACCTTTGCGCTTTGCGGCTTTGCCAATCTCGGCTCCATCGGCATTCAGATTGGCGGGCTCAGCTCCCTCGCACCCAACAAACGCCATCAGCTCGCGCAACTCGGCTTTCGCGCCATGCTGGCGGGCACTGCCGCAAATCTCCTTTCCGCCTCAATCGTGGGGATTTTCCTGTGAGCCCGGCGCGCAAATCTCGTCGCAGCACTGCCCGCGTCAGCGGCGATTTGTTCGCCCGTGCCGAACGCGCAGCGAAATTCGTCTTGGCCCGGACTCGCCTCCGCCCGCGCATCGGCGTCGTGCTTGGCTCCGGCCTCGGAGCATTTGCGGAGGAGCTGACGGGTGCCACGCGCATCGCCTACTCGCGCATTCCAGGCTTTCCCCCCTCCACGGTAGAAGGCCACGCGGGACAGTTGATCGTCGGCGCGACGGGCGGCATTCCTGTTGCCGTACTTGCTGGCCGTCTCCACTTTTACGAAGGCTATTCGATGGACGAGGTGACGTTTCCTGTGCGCGTATTGGGACGCATGGGAATTCGCGCCCTGGTGATTACGAACGCGGCCGGCGGAATCTCCCCGGACTATCGCCAGGGTGCGCCCGTCCTGATTCGCGACCACATCAATTTTCAGGGCACCAATCCCCTCATTGGCCACAACGACGAACGGTTCGGCCTCCGCTTTCCCGATATGACGCACGCCTATTCTGAGCGGCTGCGACGCATTGCATGCGAAGAAGGCGCGCGACAGAAGATGTCGCTGGCCGAGGGCGTTTATGCCGCCGTCACAGGCCCCAGCTTTGAAACTCCGGCCGAGATCCGCGCGCTCCGCGCGCTCGGCGCTGATTTGGTCGGCATGTCCACCGTTCCGGAAGTGATTGTAGCGCGCCAGATGGGTCTCGAGGTGCTCGGCATCTCCTGCGTCACCAATCTCGCCGCCGGCATTCTCGACCAGCCCATCACACACACAGAGGTGCTGGAAACCGGCCAGCGTGTGCGCTCCCAGTTCACCGCGCTCGTTCGCGGCATCATTCCTCGAATCGCGGAGGTCATCCCATGAACCGCCTGCGCGTGCTGGTGCGTTCTCTGGCGTTCCTTTTTCTGGCCATGGCGGCGTTTGCCGGAATTGCGGTGGCGCAGGAGCCCGCGCCCCACCCCCAGCCGCAACGGCCCAGGCTGCCTTCCCGTTCCGCGCCGTCCACTGACCTGCTCATCACCGGCGGCACAGTGGTCACGATGGATGCTTCCCACCGTGTTCTGCAGGATGGCGCCGTGGCCGTCCACGAGACTCAGATCGTGGCGGTCGGCCCGCGTAGCGATCTCGAATCGCGCTATCCCTCGGCGCGCCGGATCGACGCCCGCGGACGCATCGTGCTGCCCGGCTTTATCAACACGCACACGCACGCAGCCATGTCCTTGCTGCGCGGCGTCGCCAACGACATGACGCTCGAGGATTGGCTTACCCAGCGCATTTTTCCCGCCGAGAAACTCAACGTCACTGAAGACTTCTGCGTGTGGGGCACTCGCCTCTCCGCCCTGGAGATGATCGAGGGCGGGACAACCACGTTCGCCGATATGTACTACTTCGAAGATGCCGTGGCCCGCGAAACCAAAGCCGCCGGCCTCCGCGGCGTGCTCGGCGAGAGCGTGATTGATTTTCCCGTCCCGGACAGTCCCAGCGTGGACCAGTCCCTCGCGCAGATCGAGAAATTCCTCGAGCATTGGAAGGGCGACTCCATGATTCGCGCCGCCGTCGCGCCGCATTCGCCCTACACCTGCTCGGGCGAAACGCTCAAGCGGGCCGCCGCGCTCGCCCGTCGATTCAACGCGCCCCTGCTCATCCACGTGGCCGAAACGCGTCACGAGCGCGACGAAAGTCTGGAAAAGAAGAAGCTGTCGCCGGTGGCCTGGCTCGATTCCATCGGATTTCTTGGTCCCGATGTGCTCGCGGCCCACTGCGTGTGGGTGGATGATGCCGACATCCGCACACTCGTCGCGCGCGGCGTCGGCTGTGCCCACAACCCCGCGAGCAATTCGATGCTCGCCAGCGGAGTGGCCCCGGTTCCGGCCATGCTCGCCGCCGGACTTCGTCTGGGCCTCGGCACCGACAGCCCTGCGGGCAGCGGCAATACGCTCGATATGCTGGAAGCGATGGACCTCGCCGCGAAACTCCAAAAGGTCTCGCGGCTCGATCCCAGGGCGCTCACCGCCTGGCAGGTGCTGGAAATGGCGACGATTGGCGGCGCGCGGGCCTTGCATATGGAAGATCAAATCGGGTCACTCGAGCCCGGCAAGCAGGCGGACATTATCCTGCTGCGCACGGATGCGCCCCACGAAGTGCCGGCCTACGACGTGGCGGGCGCGATTGTGTATTCGATGAACGCGAGCGACGTGGAAACCGAAATCGTCGCCGGGCGCATTCTCATGGAAGGGCGGAGGCTTTTGACGCTGGATCCAGCCTCCGTCACCGCCAAAGCACGCGAGTACGCGGAGAAAGTCAAAAAATCGCTCGCCAAGCCGGCGCAGTGAGTGACCAGGCATGGACGCCGGGAAGCAAAAACGGAGGAAGAAAAGCCAGAGGCCCGAACCCCGCCCGGTTAACCGAGGATCAGTTCTGCCCCAGGATGGCCTTCTGGCGGACCATTTTTATCGCCATCCCGCGAACCGTCTCCGGAATGTTCTTGTTCATGGTCAGTTTCTTGAGGTCTGTGGTGATCAGCCGCTGCAGCAGGTGCAGCGAGATGTCCACGGGCGTCTTTGGATTGTTCACGAGGTTGCGGATGATCGAGTAGTTCTTCACGAAATTCCGGTTGAGCGAAATCGTGCGCAAAACCTCGTCCGACACGTTGGTCATGGCCGAAAAGTTCTCCACTTCCTGCTCCGTAAGCCGAGGCGATTGCAGGACGGCGCGCTGGACCATTTTGTTCGGGTCGCGGATCAGAGCGCCGCGCTCTTCGCGCCCGCCTTTCAGCGCCAGCGTGAGACGCTCGACCACGTTCATGGTCGAGAGCCGCTGCGTCAGCGTCTTGCGCTTCTCCAGGTCCGGTTCGGCATCGGCCACCATCTGCTCGATGGCGTGTTTGTCGGCCTCGCTGGTCAGTTCTTCGAGCATGCGCTGGTGTTCCAGCGTCAGGTCGGGCCGCGCGGCCAGCGCGATGATGAGCTCGCGGGAGGACGCGAGCTGTTCGAGGTTATCCATGATTTTCCCGACGTCCTTCGGAGTGAGCTGCTCCGCAAGGAGCGCGAGAGCATACCCGGGACAGTTGCGGTTGGCCATCAGGGCCGCCGCTGCGGCAGCGCGGTCCGTGGCGTGTTCTGCAACGTATTCGAGGACGGGCAGCGCGACATCCGGCTGCTTCGCGGCTTGCAGCACGACCTCGGGCGTTATGCTGGTCAGCGCGTTAATGGCTCGGCCGTTGACCATGGGGTCGGGATCGCGCGACAGCAGCACGAGCAGTTCGGCGCGCACCCAGGGCTCCAAACCGGCCCCTCCGCCCACGATGGCCAGTTTGCGTTCCCGGGTCGCGCGTCCCGCCCGAATTTCTTCTCGAATTTCTGCGCTAATGGGGCTCTCCTGGAGTCCCATGGGCTGGGACTAGATCTTTATGCGTGAGCGTGACTTTTCCCGGCGTGTTCGGCGCCCCTACGGGCGCCATGCTGACTCCGTTCAACTCCAGCACGAGTGCGAAGGAATTTTGCGCCGAGACTTCGAACCGGTCTTTGGCCGTAAACGTATGGTTCTCGCCCCGCGTCATTGTCCCGTGAAACAGGGTTTTTCCGTCGCCCGAAACGCTGACCTCTGTGGTGCGGCTCACCTCCACTCGCAGCTCGAGATCCTCTGCCACCGGAGACGCGCCGGGAGCATTCGAGACGGACAGGTCACTTCCAGCGGGCTCCGAGCTTGGCGCCACTGCGGGCGCAGCGGGCGGCTTCGGCACCGGAACTGCGGGCAGCGGACTCCGCCAGGCCTGCACTGCGCTGCCGTA
>DASPSB010000311.1:0-3394 GCA_035624135.1 Candidatus Acidiferrales bacterium
GTGCCAGTTCCACGGAATCGACAGCGTGATCGTGTTGATGCCCAGTTCGCGATAGCGGTCGAGGCTTACCTCCCACAACTTTCGTGGGACCCGGGGATAACAAAATTCCGCCGAGGTGATAAAGAAGGGTTTGCCGTCCACCTGCAACTCGGGATAACCCCCATGTTGCACGACGCGCACGCCGCGTTGTCTTGCTGGGATTTCCTCTGCGGCCTTCAGTTGGTTGGCCCCATTCGCCCGCGCCTGCACGTCCGTCCAGGCAGAAAGCGCAGCCGGCCGCAGGAGCCCCTCACACGCTGCCACGCACACAAGGGCCGCCGCAAATCGGAGCAAGATTCCGTGAAGCGCTGAAATTCCCCCCATGGGGGATACATTCTGGCATGGGCGTTCGCCTTGCAGCCACACGCACCCACGCCCTGCCTCGCTGCGTCACCTCTGCTACAATTCATCTTTCGGGAGGACCGGCACTGCCACGCAGCGCGGATATGAATGACGGCAAAGCGCTACTTCATCTCAGGCCAGGTGCAGGGTGTAGGCTACCGGTTCTTTGCCGTGCGATTGGCGCAGCGCCTGGGCATTGCGGGATTCGTACGTAATTTGCGCGATGGTCGCGTGGAAGTCTACGCCATCGGCGACGCCGGCCAGCATGAGGACTTGCGCGCCGCGCTCGAGCGCGGCCCCAGCGCAGCACGCGTTTCGGGGATCTTGGAGGAGGATGCGGAGATCGTTCCGCGCCACTCCGACGGCTTCGCAATTGAAGAGGAGTGAATTCCGGCACCGAACTGAGGAAAAGACGATCCCGATGGAGCATCTGAAAAAATTGATCCGCGAGGTTCCGGACTGGCCCAAACCGGGCATCCTGTTCTATGACCTCACTACGTTGGTTGCAGACCCGGGAGGCTTGCGCACGGTGGTGGAGAGTCTCGCCGAACGCTACGGTAATGCAAAGATCGATGTCGTCGCGGGCATCGAGGCCCGAGGGTTTATTCTCGCCCCTGCCGTCGCCCTGCGCCTCGGCACCGGTTTTGTGCCTATCCGCAAACCCAAAAAACTTCCGTGGAAGACTTCTCGCGTTACCTACGACCTCGAATACGGCACCGACACGCTCGAAATCCATCAGGACGCGGTGGGCCGGGGCCAGCGCGTTCTCCTGATTGACGACCTGCTGGCCACAGGCGGAACCGCGGCCGCCGCCACGGCCCTCATCCGGCAGCTTGGGGGCGAGGTTGCAGCCGCCGCATTCATCGTCGAGCTCACGTTTCTGAACGGCCGCCAAAAACTCCAAAATCTGCAGGTGCATTCGCTACTGCAATACGAATCGTAATCGGCTCCGGCAAGCGTGCATCTCGGCGGCCCTCCACCTCATCCCGGGGGCGTTCTCTATCTCTTCACTTCGCTTTTCGCTCGCCGTTGCCGCACGGCCTCGAACAAAACCACTCCCGCAGCCACCGAAACATTGAGTGAGCGTACCGGCCCCACCGTGGGAATGGCGACCAGGAAATCGCAGCGCTTCCGGATCAATTCATGGAGTCCTTTTCCCTCACCGCCCATCACGAGCGCGATTTTCCCCCTCAGATCCTGCTCTGTATGCAGCTTCTCTGAGCGTTCATCGAGCCCCACCAACCACCAACCCGCCTTTTTTAGCGCTTCCATGGCCCGCGCCATGTTCGGAACGCGCGCCACAGGCAGGTGCTCAAGCGCACCGGCCGCGGCACGCGAAGCTGCATCCGTCAGCCCCGCCGCTCGCCGCTCAGCAATCACAATTCCCGACGCACCTGCGGCCAAAGCGCTGCGTGCGATGGCGCCGAGATTCCGCGGATCCTCAATTCCATCCAGCAGCACCACGACCGCATCTGGTCTGGCACTCGCGATCAGGTCCTCCAGTGTGCCCGCGGCTTTTGCCGCGACCACAGCCACCACGCCCTGATGCTCCTCCTGCCCCGTCATGCGGTCCAATTGCACCCGCTCTTCGAACCGCACTGGCACACCCGCTTCGCGCGCAAGCCGCACTAACTCTTCCACGCGATTTCCATGCCGCCCACGAGCCACCACAATGCGCTCGAGCGCTCGCCCGGAAGCGAGCGCCTCACGCACCGCGTGAATCCCCGTCAGCCGCTCCACGCCTTCCCCGTCACCTGCGTCAGTCAAACGTCCCGCAGAATTCCAAAATCCGTTCCCTACAACTCTTCACCTGCGCTGTCCACTCAAGACGTGCTGCGCCATCCAACAGCAAAATCACCCGGTCGAATTCTCCTTCTCCGGCGCGGCCGGCTAACGCCAGGCGAACCGGATGGAACAACTCCTGTCCCCGCCGCCCCGTGCGTTCCTTCAGCGCGGTCACAATTTCCTTATAGCGATCGGAATCCACCTCGCTGGAGTCCAGCACCAGAGAAGCCAGCTCCCGCAACACGTGCCGCGCGCCTTCGCGGGCCATCACCGCCTGGTTCTCTGCACGCACCAAGTTCTCGCGCGCATGGTAGTGAAAAATCCGCTCGAGAAGCGCTTCCAGCGCGGCCGCGTCGGAAACCTGCGCGCCCAATAGTTGCGCAGCCTCCGTCATCCATGCGTGCCGCTTCGCCCCAGCCGGGTCCGGCGATTCGCTCGCGACGCCGGACGGCAACCACCCGCGCCGTTCCAAAATCGTTTGCACATCCTGCGCTATAAACAGCGAGGTCCGGCGCACGAACTGCTCGGTCTCAGAGAGCGGTTCCACGGAGGGAGGTCAGGACTCCAACGTGGCGATGGCGTACGCCGCGATGGCCTCGCCGCGCCCCACCGCGTCCACGCCTTCGTTCGTTTTTGCTTTCAGGTGGATTCGCTCTGCTTCGACGCCCAGCGCGCGCGCCAGCGCCTCGCGCATGGCAGGAAAATGGGGGCCGAGCTTCGGCCTCTCACAGATGACCACGGAATCGATATGCGCAACCTTCAAGCTGCGCGCAGCCACGAGCGTCCGCACATGCTCCAAGAATTTTAGGCTCGAGATTCCCTTCCATTTCGGGTCCGTGTCCGGAAAATGCGTTCCGATGTCGCCCGCGCCCGCCGCACCCAGAAGCGCGTCGCAGATGGCATGGGCCAGCACGTCACCATCGGAGTGGCCTACGGGCCCCTTCTCGAAGGGCACTGGGATGCCGCCGAGGATGAGCGGCCGCCCTTCCGCCATCCGGTGCAAATCGTATCCGATGCCTGAACGCGTCATGCTTGAACGCGCTCCTGCTGCAGATAAAACCGAGCTAACTCCAGATCGCCGGGCCGGGTGATTTTCAGGTTGCGTTCCGAGCCCTGCACGACGCGTACCTCATGTCCCAGCCGTTCGACAAGCGCTGCTTCATCCGATGCCGTGAACCCGTCCTGCGCGGCACGCACGAACGCCTCCTTGAGCAGCGCGGTCTGGAAC
>DASPSB010000319.1:0-6809 GCA_035624135.1 Candidatus Acidiferrales bacterium
CCGCCTGCCACCGACCGATCGATCGAGGCAGTCTAGCAGCCGCCCGTGCCCTTTGCCAGCCGCCGCGCGGGAGGCCCCCAGGGCTCGTCCGTATTGAAATTGAAGCGATGTATGTCCTCCGCCAAGCATCCGTTGGATTCGTGCGATACTGCGGCCTTCCCATGCGCAATATTCGACTGACCATCGCCTACGACGGCACCGATTTTCACGGCTGGCAGATTCAGCCGAACCGTCCCACTATCCAGGGGATCCTCGTGGAAGTCGCCTCACGGCTCACGAGCGAGAAAGTTTTCCTTTTTGGAGCGGGACGCACCGATGCGGGGGTACATGCCCTCGGGCAAACAGCCAGCTTCAAAACACGTTCCGCAATGTCACCCGATGAGTTTCGGCGCGCCTTCAACGCGCTGCTGCCGCCCGCGATCCGAGTGCTGCGGTGCGAGGAAGAAAGTCCGGATTTCCACCCGCGCTGGCAGGCGCTGGAGAAAACGTACCAATACCGCATCTACCGTGGCTCGATCGTTCCTCCCTTCGAAGAGCGCTACGTGCTGCACTATCCCTATCCACTCAATGAAGAGGCTATGACCCAGGCTGCGCCGCTGTTCGAAGGTGAACACGACTTTACGGCTTTCGCGGGGGCCGAAGGCGATGAGGAGGAAGGCCGGCAACGCAATCCTATCCGAGAGATTCTGCGCGCGCGCATCGCCCGGATCGCGCGTCAGAACATTTGGACAGATGTATTCGCGCGTGTCGAGCCCGAACCTGTCCCTGCGGGCGAAGAGCTAGTTTTCACGGTCCGGGGGCGGTCCTTTCTCCGTTTCATGGTTCGCAAAATGGTCGGCGCGCTTCTCGAAGTCGGCCGCGGCCGCCTATCGGCCAACGACATCCTGCTTCAATTCGAAAAACGCGACCGCTCCGCTGTGGGTCCTACCGTGCCGCCCCAGGGCCTTTTCCTGGTGGCGATTGAGTATCCTGATCGCTGGTCGGTGAAATCCGGCGAGTAACCCCTGCATTCACCCCCCTGCATTCATCTCCTTCAGGACAGCACCGACCAGCGCTCCATTTCGGGTAGAATCGTTCGCAATGACTGCTGCACCTCCTGTCGCGCCCGTCGGATCGGCCGCGGGCACGGTGAACTCCCTCAATCCCGCCACGGGAGAAGTGTGCGCGCGATTTGCGGCCACGCCACCCGCAGAATTACCGGGCATCATCTCGCGTGCCCGGGCCGCACAAGTTGCCTGGGCCGCAAAGCCGATACGCGAGCGCTGCCGGCTGCTCGCGCGAATCGGGGAACTGCTCTACGCTCGCCGCCAGGAGGCCGCCGCGCTGGTCACACGCGAGGCCGGGAAACCGCTCGTCGAATCACTCTTCGCGGACGTGCTGATGTCGCTGGACACCGCGTTCTACTATGCGCGACAGGCGCGGGACCTGCTTCGCCCGGAGCCCATCCACCACCACAATCCCGCGTTCAAGGCCAAGCGTGGTTGGCTGCTCCAGGAGCCAGTCGGCGTCCTGGGCCTGATTTCGCCGTGGAATTACCCTCTCGCCGTGCCCATGGGCACACTGATCCCGGCGCTTGCGGCCGGGAACGCGGTAGTTCTAAAACCTTCGGAACTCGTTCCCGCATGCGGTGCACTCCTGGGTGAATTGGCAGCCGAAGGTGGGGCTCCCGCGGGTTTGGTCCAGGTGGTGCAGGGAAGGGGTGAGGTGGGCGCCGGTCTTATCTCCGCCCGGCCGGACAAAGTGCTCTTCACCGGAAGCGTTGCCACGGGAAAACGAGTGGCTGAAGCCTGTGCCGGGAGGCTGATTCCTTCAGTTCTTGAGCTGGGCGGCAAGGATGCCATGGTCGTGCTGGCCGATGCTGACCTGCAAACGGCATCAAGCGCAGCGATCTGGGGCGGATTCACGAATTGTGGGCAAGCCTGCCTCTCAGTGGAACGTCTCTATGTCGAACGCCCTATTGCCAATCGTTTCATTTCACTGTGCGTGGAGAAAACCAAGCGGCTTCGCGTGGGCCGGCCAGAGGATCCCGCCACGGACGTCGGCCCAATGATTCGTCCCGAACAACTCGACCGTGTGCTACGCCAGCTTGACGACGCCGTCTCCCGCGGCGCGCGGTTGCTCACTGGAGGAGTCCGGCGCGAGGATCTCGGACTCACCTTTCTGGAGCCGGCTGTGATCACCGGCGTCACTCGAGAGATGCTGCTCATGCAGGAAGAAACCTTCGGACCCGTACTTGCCGTCGCCACTGTGGAAAGCGAGGAGGAAGCCATCCGCGCGGCGAATGATTCCACATTCGCCCTGGGCGCAAGCGTCTGGACGCGCGACACGGCCCGCGGCCGCCGCGTGGCCGAACGGCTGCGCGCCGGAAGCGTGATGGTCAATGACGTGGCCAGTTATTTCGGCATCTGCGAGGCGCCGCACGGCGGCTCGCGCGATTCTGGCTGGGGACGCACACATTCACGCGCGGGCCTCGCCGAGGTTGTCCATTTGAAGTATGTGGACGTGGACCTACTTCCGGGTATCCCGAAAACTTGGTGGTACGGGTACAATCGTGGATTGTTGGATTCCGCCGGCCGGATTGTAGACGCCCTGTTCGCTCCTCGGTGGGCGCGGAAAATCCGCGCCACGGCAAAGAGTGCAGGAGTGCTGTGGCGCAAGGGCCGAATCTAGGCAGGCCACGGAACCGGGGTAACGTGGGGCGGCACACGCCATCGAGACTACAGGAGCCATTGTGAAATGACGGATACGCCCGCTACGCCCGCGGCACAGATCGAGACGTCGACCCCGGCCCACAAGTACAAGGTCCGCAAACCCCATCAGCGCGCTTGCGACGAGAAAGACGCGAAAGGGAACGTTTGCTGCGGCCACCTGAAGCGATGGTACGAATACCCGCCGGAAGTCGAAGCCGTCGTGGGCAAGAACGCCGAGCTCTATCGCTGCGAGAATTGCAAGACGCTCTACCGGCCGAATCCGAAGGAAATGCCGCGCAGCTATACGCAACGCTACTGAACCGGCGCGCATCAGGGGATTGAACTCGAACGATTACATCTACGACTGGAATACCGTCGGGGGGCCTGAAATCCCGACCGAGTGCAAGGTAGCTCTCGCCGATGAAACCCTCCGCGACGGCCTTCAAAATCCCTCGGTCAAAGACCCACCTATCGAAGACAAACTGAAGATCCTGCACCTGATGGAGGCGCTGGGCATCGAATCGGTGAACATCGGGTTGCCGGGCGCGGGCCCGCGCGCGTTTGCGGACGCGCTACGTCTGGCGCAGGAGCTTGCTTCGGCACGAATGAAGATTTGTCCGTACGCTGCGGCCCGCACGCATGAGAACGACATCCGGCCTATCGCAGAAATCTCTCAGAAGACTGGCATCGCAGTTGAGGCCGCCATGTTTGTCGGTTCGAGCCCGATTCGCCGGCTCGCGGAGGATTGGACGGTTGCGGATCTGATGGCGCTCACGGAAAAGTCCGTCGATTTCGCCAGGCACGAAAATCTCCCGGCCATGTACGTCACTGAAGATACGATTCGCACCGATCCGGAGACCATCAAGCGGCTCTACGGCACCGCCATTGCCCACGGCGCGAGCGCAATCGTTCTGTGCGACACAGTAGGCCATGCCACGCCACGCGGCGCCTATAAACTGGTTCAATTTGTCGTGAAAGAGATCGTCGAGCCATCAGGACGCGATATTCGGGTGGACTGGCACGGGCACTGCGACCGCGGCCTGGCTGTGGCGAACTCCATCGCCGCGATTATGGGCGGCGCGGAACAGATACACGGCGCAGCCAACTCACTGGGCGAACGGGTGGGCAACACTCCCATCGAGCTGATGCTTGTCAATCTGCGGCTGATGGGGGTGATTGACCGCGATCTTTCGCGCCTCAAGGAATATTGCGAAACCGTGGCGCGCGCCACGGGCACTACGATTCCTCCCAACTACCCCGTCATCGGCCGCGATGCGTTTCGCACGGCCACGGGAGTTCACGCCGCCGCGATCATCAAGGCATACAAGAAGCACGACCTCATGCTCGTCGATTCCGTTTATAGCGGTGTTCCCTCACACCTTTTCGGTCTCGAGCAGGTGATCGAGGTCGGCCCGATGAGCGGACGCTCCAACGTGACCTATTGGCTGGAGAAGCGCGGCCTGCCGGCCTCCGACGCTATCGTAGACCGCATTCTCTCAGCCGCCAAACAATCGCCGCGGATTCTCAGCGAGGACGAAGTCCTGGCGCTCGCTCGCGCATGACTTCGTGAGGCCAGCTGCAGTTCGTCCCGTTGCCTGATGCTTCCATTAGATCCGCTTTTCCACATTCGTTCCTCTGATGCATCTTCGTTCCGCCTCCTGTATCCTCGGTGTGATGGCTCTTTCGCTCCGCTCAGCGCGTACCGCTTCTCCCGAGGCCGAGATCTCCCCGGTCTCATCCCTGGTGCAGAACAAACGTGTGGCTGAGGCCCTCGCCGCCATCGATCAACTCGGTGTCTGGACGACCGAGCAGCAGATCCGCCTTACCGAAATTCCTGCGCCCACTTTCCAGGAATCTGCGCGCGGCGAAGCCATCCGGAAGTTGTTCGCTTCCGCCCGCCTGCGAACGCGTACGGACTCCGCCGGAAATGTGATCGGCGAGCGTCCAGGAGTTTCCCGGAGGGACGCCATCCTGATCTCCGCCCATCTCGACACGGTGTTTCCGCAGGGAACGTGCACCAAGGTTCAGCGCGACGGCCGCCGTCTCACCGCGCCCGGCATCTCCGACAACGGCACTGGCCTTGCGGCGCTCGCTTGTCTGGCGCGCGCCCTGCACATCGCGAAGTTGCGCACGCATTTGACCCTGCTGTTTGCCGCGAATCCCTGCGAAGAAGGCGAAGGCAATCTGCGCGGCATGCGCAAGTTGACCGAGACCTTCCGCGGCCGCCTGCGTGCTGTGATCGCCGTTGATGGCGCTGCGACGGACCACATTACAACCATGGCGCTCGCCTCGCGCCGGGTGGAAATCGCGCTGTGCGGCAGCGGCGGTCACAGCTGGGCTGATTTCGGAATGCCAAACCCGGCGCACGCCCTCGCCCGGGGGATAACAAAATTCCTGTCTATTCGCGTGCCCGACAGCCCACGAACAACTTTCAACGTGGGGGTAATCCAGGCGGGAACCGCGGTTAACACGATCTGCGGACGAGCGGTGGCCAAGGTCGACATGCGTTCCGAATCGGCTGCAGAACTCGACCGCCTCGAAGCGGCCCTGCGGAAATCAATCGAATCAGGGGTGGGAGAGGAGATGGCCGCTGCCGCTCAAGCCGGTCATACTACCGACCCGCGGATCGAGATCGCGTATCGCACCCTTGGCGAGCGCCCCGGCGGCGAACTCCCCGCCGACGCTCCTCTGCTCGAAGCCATCCGCCAGGCCGACCGCTATCTCAATAATCAATCGCGGCTGGAGCGCTCCTCTACAGACGCAAACATTCCACTTTCGTTGGGCATCCCCGCCATCGCGGTCGGTGGAGGCGGGCGATCCGGCGGCGCCCACTCACCCTGCGAGTGGTACGACCCCACCTGCAGGGAACTCGGCGTCAAACGAATTCTTCTGACGGTCTTGGCTCTCTCCGGGGTTGAGCCCTGAGGTCGAGGGCCGTCCGTGACCGATCGCCTCAAAGCCGAACTCGCCCTCGCTCTTGCCACTCTTGTCTGGGGCGGCACGTTCGTCGCGTCAAAGGCTGGGCTCGGCTACAGCTCACCAATGGCCTATGTCGCGGGACGGTCCGTCCTTGGCGGCACTGTGTTGCTGATTTCTTTCCGTTCCGTCCTCCCACGGATTGGGCGGGCGGAGTTGAAAGCCGGCACCTTGATTGGTTTTTTCCTATTCGGCGGCTATGCGTTCCTTACCACCGGAATGAACTACACCTCGGCGTCGAAAGCCGCCTTCATCAACAGCTTTGAGGCCGTACTCCCCGCCGTGATGCTGGCGGTTTTCTGGAGAAAGCCGGCCCCGCTCCTGCTTTGGGCCGGCGCGTTGGCCGCGCTTGTGGGGCTCTATCTGCTCAGCATCCCTGCGGGCGGATTTTCCGCGTTGAACCGAGGCGACGCGTTGGTTTTTTGCGGTGCGCTGATGTTTTCTCTGCACACGATTAGCATGGGTTTTCTCACTCCGCGGCACGAGGTGGGGGCACTGGCAATGCTCCAGGTGGGTACGACTGCTCTGCTCTCGATTGCTGCACTTCCGCTTTTTGCAGTTGCGGGTGTGGAACGTCCCTGGTTTCGCTTCCATCCGGTTCTGGCTCTTGCGCTGCTTCTGAGCGGTGTGTTTTCTTTGGCCATTGGTCTCACGCTTCAAACCTGGGCCCAACGGCACACGCCAGCGTCGCACGCGGCGCTCTATTTCAGCCTGATTCCAGTGTTTGCCGGACTGGCGTCCTATATTTTCCTCGGCGAACGGCTGGGGGGAAGGGAATTGGCCGGCGGCTCGTGCATCTTTGCCGGAGTTCTAATGGCCAGCATGTCGCACTCAAGTACAGTCGAGCCGCAGCCACCCACCGCCGATGCGGCCGAGTACGGGATGGGAGGCGGCCTCTAGGCCGTGCAAAAGCCAGAGGGTCTTGCAGGCTGAGCAGGTGGGTTGCGCCCGAGCCTGTTGTCAGACTTTTTCTACGGTTTCACCAGCAGGCACGCTGTACAAATTCGCATCGGCCGCCAATGACGCGCTCGGATGGATCCGCGCCTCATAGTGCGCAATTTCCTGTTCGTGCAGCAGCGAAACACCGATGTCGTCCAAACCCTTGAGCAGCACGTCTCGCCGGAACGGGTCCAGAGTGAACCG
>DASPSB010000333.1:0-6534 GCA_035624135.1 Candidatus Acidiferrales bacterium
CGCAGCCAATTCGACCGCGCATCGGATTTCTTCCACCACAGCATCGCCCAGACCAGCGTCACCGCCCCCGCCACGGGTATGGCGCCGAACAGCGCGTCGTGGATCGCCTGCACCGACCACGTGAATCCCGTCGCCGCCAGCCACAGTTTCCCGTACGTCCTCATGAAATAGGACGTGGGCCAGCTCATGATGTTTTCCTGCGTGATGAATTCAACCCCGGCGATCGAAACCATCCACCGAATCACCAGCCCGCACGCCGCCACACCCGGCAGGCTGGCCACCGCTCCCACCGCTGCGGGCTTCCACGACCGGCCCGAGATGCACTGCGCCCCAATCCACAGAGCGAGCGTCGCATAGCAGCCCATCCCAAACTCCGGTTTCAGCAGCAATGCGGCCGCGGCCGCGGTTCCCGCCGCAAACATCCGCGCCCAGCCTGCCCTCGTCGGTGCGCCCACCACAATCAGCAGGAACAAGCACCCCACCAGACACGCATACACCGTGGAATAGCTGTACGGCAGCGGGAAACAGAAAAGTGACGGTTCAAATGCCTCCAGCAGCACCACGGCTCCCGCCGTCCACCCCGCCAGCCACGACGAAAGCCGCATCCCCGCAAGGTAAAGAAGAATTGCCGTTCCCAGCAGCGAGAGTAAGCCCGCCCAATACAGCACGTTCAGGCGCTCGCCGAATATCCGGAAGAGGTAGCTATTGAAGTAGGGCGCCGCGGGCCCATAGAGAAACCACACGTCGCGATAGAGCATCCTCCCTTTCGCCAGCATTGCCGGCACGTACATTTCGTGCCCGCAATCGATGGTCAGGTTTCCCCACGCTCCCCACGTCGAATACAGTTTCACAGCCCATAGAACAACAAGCGCCCCGAGCGCTGCCAGCGTTGTGCGGTTCCACTCCGTCCGGGATTCGCCCCGCTCCTGAGTTGCGGTCGTCCGCCCACGCGCCTGCGCCCCTGCGGAGCGGTCCAAATGAGATGGCAAACTGGAATCGGCTGAGCTGCGGAGTGTCATCTCTTCGGGAACTCATGCTAGCAACATTTGCTCAGCTCTCGCGAAGCTGGCCGCCGGCTGCGTTCCATAGCTACAATCGGTGGTGTGCTCACCGCGATCTCAACGCATCCCGGCGCGGCAGGGTTCGTAGAATGATGCCCTCGTCCCAGCGCTTCCTCCTGGCGTTGATCTCCGCCCTGGCCGTCTGTGCTCCGCTTCCTTCCTCTCGCGCCGCCACAGTCAATCACCACTGGGAAGTTGCCCTGCCCGGCTACCGCTATGAATTTCCCCGCGACCACTTCAATCATCCCGGCTATCAGACCGAGTGGTGGTACTACACCGGCAACCTGAAGACCCCGGAGGGCCACCGCTACGGCTTCGAGCTCACATTTTTCCGCCAGGGTGTGGCCCGCCCTACCATGCCGCCTCCCACAGCGAATCCTGGCCACCTGCATTCCAATCCTGCGAGTCCCTACTCCACCGGCCAGTGGCGCGTCGACGATATTTGGCTGGCGCATCTGGCGCTCTCCGACCTGGGTGGCGCCCGCTTTTATCATTCCGAACGCATGAACCGCGCCGGACCGGGCCTGGCGGGCGCCGAGCTCGCCTCCCGCCGCATCTGGAACGGGAATTGGGAGCTGCAGTTCGACGACGCGGCCCCTGGCGCGCAGCCCGCTCAGCATCTCCAGGCCGTTTCCGACGATTTCACTCTCCGGCTCACCCTCGCCACGCAGAAGCCCCCCGTCATTCACGGCCTGAACGGCGTGAGCCAGAAAGCCGATGGCCGCGGCCAGGCCTCGCACTACATCTCCTACACCCGCCTCGATGCCGCCGGCACGCTCGAACTCGGCGGCCATTCCTTTTCTCTCACCGGCCTCGCCTGGATGGACCACGAATTCTTCAGCCACCAGCTCACCCCGGACCAGGTCGGATGGGATTGGATGAGCATTCAGCTATCGAACAACGAAGAGCTGATGCTTTACCGTCTCCGTCGTCGCGACGGCGCCTTGGATCCCTTCTCGGCCGGGACGTTTGTGGACGCGAAAGGCGCCACGCGTCATCTGGCCGCCGCTGACTTCTCGCTCGTTCCCGGCGCCGCCTGGACCAGTCCCGCCACGCGGGCGCAGTATCCTGTGCATTGGACCGTGCGCGTTCCCAGTCTCGGGCTCGAGCTCGCCGCCTCCACGCCGCTCGACTCGCAGGAACTGGTCAGTGGCACCGCCTACTGGCCCACCTACTGGGAGGGCGCCATCACCCTCCACGGCGTGCGGCAAGGCGGCATGGTTACCGGCGTTGGGTATTTGGAGATGACCGGGTACGATCGTGCTCTGGCACTCCCGAAATAACGCGGAACAGCTCCGCGGCAGGAGCGATGATGCAAAATCAATTCTCGCGCAGAACGTTTCTCGCGGCGGCTGCCGCAACTCTCGCCGTGCCCCGCGATTTATTCGCAAAGGACGTGGTGCTTCCGATGCTCGATCACATCTTGCTCGGTTCGAATAATCTCGATGCGGGAATCGCTTACATCGAGCAACAAAGCGGCGTGCGCCCCGCGTTCGGCGGCGTCCATCCCGGCCGCGGCACGCGCAACGCGCTCGCCAGTCTCGGCAAGCTCCACTACCTGGAAGTGATCGCGCCCGACCCCCAGCAGGCCGGCGCTCCCGACCTCTTCGGCCTCCAGCCACTCGCCACTCCACGTCTCATCGGCTGGGCCGTCCACGTGCCCGATATTTCTGCCCAGGCGAATCGGCTGGCCGATGCTGGAATCGAGTTTGAAGGCCCGGCTGCCGGCTCCCGCAATCGACCCGATGGCCGTGTGCTTCAATGGAAGGCCCTGCGTCTGAAGGACGATCGCAAAGGCCTGTTTCCGTTCTTCATCGAATGGGCCGAAGCCAGCGTGCATCCCTCAACCGATGCGCCCGCAGGGTGCCGGCTGGTTCGCTTCGAGGTTCTCGCGCCTCACGCTGTCGATCTCGACAAGACATTCGCCGCGCTCGGCATCGACCTCCGCGTTGCAAGAGCCGCCACACCACAGCTCCGCGCCACCATCGCCGGCGCTCACGGCGAATTCACCCTGACCTCATAAGCCTAATCGCTGCTCGGACTCTCGTTTGGCCCGAATTTCGAGTTTCTAGTCTCGATTCCTTATAAACCCTGCGTCGGAATCTTCGGGTAGACGAATTTCAGCCCAAGGTTGTTCCCGGGATAGAACCACGTGTGCACCGCCTCAGGCGTCTTCCCTCCGCGCTCCTCGAGCGTCACCACGGCGTTCCCCGTTGGTCTCTCGCGGTACACAAAGACGGCAAAAGTCGTGCACAGCAGCCTCGTGCCGCTGCCATTCCAGATTTCCACGATATTCCGTTCGGAATCTGAATTGAACAGCTTGAGGATGTATTTGCCGGCAGGCAAAACTCGCCCGGGCACTTCCACCGGCCCCGTGAATGTCACCTTCGTCTCTTCGCTCCATCCCCCCGCCCCCGCCGGGAGGGACATGACGGCAAGGAAGGCTAGAATTGAAAAACCACTCAGAACCTTCTGAAATGTGGACATGGGCCCAACCTCCTGATATTTCCCAGGGGAGCGACCCTAACTACTTAGATGCCCACCGATACTGGGAGTTTGCGGGCAGAAACAAGCCGCCTGGAGAATGACTCGGGGACGAATTAACCCGCTTCGGTTTTTCGTTCTTCGATTGCGGACTTTCTAGTATTCGCCTGAAAGCACTTCCGGCCCCGTGGGCGCAGGCACACCTCCCGCGCGCTCCACCGTCACCGCAAACGCTTTCGGCGCCATCGCTTTTGCCGAGGGCGGAGTCATCAGCGTGGCGTTGCCGTGCACGTCCGGCGCAAACACCCCCGCGCTCAGCGGTGCGCCTTCCGCCGGCACGTACCACAGTTGATACACCTTTCCCGATTCGACGGGCGGAAGGTTCGACGCCACAAACAGCAGTCCCTTCTTCGGATGGTAATAAACCTTTCCTTCCGGCCACGGCCACGGCGCTGTGCCGCTCATCAATTTCACGCGTACAGTGTCGCTCGAGTGCAGCAGGTCCAGCAGGCTCCGGGCATGGTCCAGCTCCACCTGCTTCGTCGCAATTTCCGCCCGCAGACTGCTCAGCTCATTTTCCGCTCGCCGGTACTGCTCGGAGAGCATCGCCGTCACCGCCAGGATCACCAGCACGGCCACCGCCCACCCCAGATTGGACCAGTTCCAGCCGCTCGCCGCCGCGCGCGGTTCCGGCTGTGCGCGCAAACCTTCGGCCTGCCTGGTCCGCAGTTCGGCTAGCAGCTTCCTTCGCACTCGTCCCGGCGGCGCGGCGGGCGGCGCGGAAAACGCCAGCAGCGCGGCCAGCGACCGCGCCTCGTCGAACCGCGTGCGGCAATTGGCGCACTCTTCTAGATGCGCGCGCACCGTCGCGCAGTCCTCATCGCCCAGCATATCCAGTGCCAGCAGGTCGATATCTTCGGCGAATTGTGGATGCTCGCTCATCGCCCTGGAGAATTCGATGCTCCTTCCAGGCCTCCAAGTTCCTTTCGCAACGAAATCACCGCGGACCGCAGCCGGCTCTTGATCGTTCCCAGCGGCTCCCCCGTATGCTGAGCCAGTTCCGTATGCGTCAGTCCTTCGAAATACGCCAGCTCGAGCACCGTTCGATGCGCCTGCGGCAATCGTTCCATCGCCGCGCGTACACGCTCCAACAGCCGGTTGCGCGAGACCTCGTCTTCCAGATCGAACGGCAGCCGGATCTCCGCGGCGGCCACGTTCGCATCCGGGTCCCCGTCCGCTTCCGGCTCCCGCTGCCGCAGCCGGTCGATCGCCCGGTGACGCGCCGCCACGGCCAGCCACGCCGGAAGCGAGCCGCGCGCCGGGTCGAACCTCGCCGCTACCTTCCACAGCCGGTGAAATGTGTCTTGCAGCACCTCTTCCGCCGCTGTGGCTTCCCGCAGCACCCGCAGCGCCACCGCATACACCAGGCTGGCGTAACGGTCGTAAGCCTCGGCAAGCGCCGCTTCGTCTTTATTCACGATCCTCTGCACCAGGATGTGGTCTGCCTCTTGGGCGTCCCGATCCTTCGGGATCGCAGAGCTGCGCGGGATTGCTCGTGAAGCTTCCATCTAGGGTACGCGGCTGGGGACGATTCGGATGTCGAGTCTGGCATAAGTGAGACGCACTCACAATGGTACCGGTTTCGCCGTAGTGAGTCAGTTTGCCGGGTGGCACAGGCTCCCGATCCCGAAGCTTCGGGATTCGGGACCTGCCTGTGCAAACGCCCCGAGGCCGCAGTTTCATCGTGATGGTGAACCATTTCAAAGCCCTGACCAAAACCGGCGGCAAACTGACTCACTTTCGGTCTCGCCTTCTCCAGCTCTATTCCCGAGTTTCGAGTTTCGAATTTCGAGTTTCGAATTTCGTTTTTCGGGTCTTTCCCCACTGTTATCCTCTCCCCATGAACCTCGACCTTCTCGCCATTGCCGCGCATCCCGACGACGTGGAGTTGACCTGCGGCGGCACGCTCCTCAAAGCCGCTCAGGACGGTTACTCGACCGGCATCCTCGACCTCACCCGCGGCGAGATGGGCACACGCGGTGACGTCGAGACGCGCCGCCGCGAAGCCGCTGCCGCCGCGCGAATCCTCCGCGTCCGCCATCGCGAGAGTCTGGGCCTTCCCGATGCGCGCCTGGCCGCCGACGAAAAATCCAAGCTTGCCGTCGCACGTGCCATTCGCCTTCTGCGCCCCCATTCCGTGATTCTTCCCTACTGGGAGGCGCGTCATCCCGACCATTACACGGCCTCAAAACTGGGCTATGAAGGCTGCTTCATGGCCGGACTCAAGCGCCTGGCGCTCGATGGCGAGCCCTTCCGCCCTTTCAAAATCCTCTACACCACAGCCTACGCCCACGTTCGCCCCACCTTTGTCGTGGACATTACGAAGCAGTTCCCCGGACGCGCCCGGGCCATCACCTGCTACCGATCGCAATTCCAGGCGAGGAGTGGCAATCAGCACACGGATAAGAAATCAAAGGTCCATATCCCGCTCGACCGCCTGTCGGATCACATGGAGCTGCTCGCCCGCCATTACGGCGAAATGATCGGGGTGCGCTACGGCGAGCCTTTTCTTGTGAAGGAGTTAATGGAAGTGGACGACGTAGTGCGTCTGCCCGTCCGCAGCATCTGAATGGCACGTTCCGAGCTTCGAATTTCGAGCCTTGTGTCTACCGAGTTTCGAGTTTCAAGTTTCGAATTTCGCTTTTTCTTGCAGTGTGCCTATCCAACCTCTTCCTGCGCAAACACAAATCCCGGCAGTGTCTGTCCTTCCGCAGAGCGTTCTACGCGCACCCGCACGCGGTTGTCTTTGCCTTCACTTTCACCGGCTTTCGAGAGCATCGCGTAGGTCGCCAGCGCTTCTGAATACACTTTGGTTACGAGGAATTCCTCCCCGGTCCCTGCATTTTTCCACACTTGGCCGACCTGGATTTTTCGCGCAGCCATCCCTCAGCCTCAACGTGCGTATGACTTTACAGGCTGTCCGCTGTGC
>DASPSB010000365.1:0-9414 GCA_035624135.1 Candidatus Acidiferrales bacterium
TCGGCCTTGTAGACTACACCCATGCCGCCACCACCGAGCTTTTCGAGGACGCGGTAGTGGGAAATGGTGCGACCGACGAGGGATTGCGGGTCGGTCATTTGCTGGACATCTTAGAGGCAAGGAAATAGGGAAGCAAGGGAGCAGGGAGGCAAGCCCTTCGACTCGCGGACTCCCGCCAAGAGGCCGGCGGGCAGGCGCTTCCCTCGACTCCGCTCGGGACGGGCAGGGTCAACATCCTAATCGGATGTTGAGAGGCAGGGAGGGATTATTGGAGGAGCAGGAGCAACACTTTCGGCTAAGTTGATATCGCTGCAGACTTTCGCCTAATTTGAAAAAGGTGCATGAATGGCGGGTTTTCTGAGTTAGGGCGAAGAGCGAAAAAGCGGGTGCGAGTCAGGAAATGAAGAAAAAGGCGCCCGTTTGCGTCGATATCGAGGCTTTTTTGACGAGTTTTGATGGGCGAAAGTTAGTTAACGTAACAAAGAGAGCGAGGCAGGGAGGCAGGGAGGCAAGGAGGCAAGCCCTTCGACTCGCGGACTCGCTTCCCTCGACTCCGCTCGGGACAGGCAGGATCAGCCCCGAAGGGTCGGGACGCCGAGAACGCGCATCCTGATCGGATGCTGAGAAAAGCAGATCCCTCCGCGCAGACGCGTCGGGATGACAGCGCGCGGAGGGAGCCAACCGGATGGCGCAGCACTTCCTGCGTCAGGACGGGCAAGCAGCGCCCCTACGGGAGGAGCAGATGGGGATTACGGAAAGAACAAAGAATTGCCATACATTTGGCTTTGGGAGTGTATCTCGGCTAGACTCTGCCCGATTTACGAGGGCCTATCGGCATCCTAAATAAGGATGCCGATCCTGCTGGTCCGCCGCAGCGGGCAGGGCGGCCCATGAGGGCGAGTCGAAGGAACTCAGATGCCTGAAGCGCCTTCTCAACCTCCCGAGTCCGGCTCTCCACAACCCGAGGCCGCGGCCGTTCCTCCGGTCCCTGCTGCACCTGCGCCGGAGCTGGCGCCGGAGAAGCTTCGCTGGCGGTGCGATCCGGAATCCGTTCCGTTTGAAACCACGTCCACAGCCCCGCTCGCGGAAGGCGTGATCGGACAGGACCGTGCGATCCGGGCCATCCAGATGGGTCTCGAAGTCGGCGCGCCCGGCTATAACATCTTCGTTTGCGGACTTGCGGGGTCGAGCCGCGGCGGGCTGATCTCGCGCATGATCCAGGAACTCGAGCCGCACACGGAACTCGCTCCCGACCGCTGCTACGTCAACAATTTCAAAGCGCCTGACCGTCCGCGGCTGCTTACGCTGCCCCGGGGCAAAGCGCAGAACTTCAAGAAGGATATGACTGCCGGAATCGACTTCCTGCGCCGGCGCATCCCGCAGGTCTTCGAAGGCGAGCCCTTCCAGCGGCAGAAGGGGCGCATCGTGGAACGCTTCACCGTGCGCGAAAAAGAATTGATGGACGATTTCACACGCCGGATCGCCAAAGAGCAGTTCGCGCTGGGCCGCATGCAGGTGGGCGCCGTGGCGCTGCCGGAAATTTTTCCCGTGCTCGACGGCCAGATGGTGCCGGTCGAGGAACTGCCGAAGCTCGTGCAGGAAGGCAAACTCGAAACCGTGTTGGCCGAGACCATCGAACGCAAGTACGACCAGTTCCGGCAGGAATTCACGGTGGTGTACCGGAAAACACTTTTGCTTTCACGGGAACTCGCCAGCGAAATGAGTTACCTGGAGCAGGAAGCCGCTTCCGTGCTCCTGGACGGCGTAATCGAAGACTTGAAGGAGAAATATCCCGATCCCACGATCAGCGAATACCTGGAAGAGGTCCGCCACCACATCCTGGACAATCTCGACCTGTTCAAGGACCGCGAGGGCGAGGAATCGGAAGAGCCGCATCCGCCGGAAGAGGTTGAACGGCGGCCGGGGCCCGAGCGCGATCCCTACCGCGTGTACGGGGTCAACGTGCTGCTGGCGCACACTCCAGAAGAAACGTTTCCCGTGATCTTCGAAACGTCGCCCACGTACGTCAACGTGTTCGGAAGCATCCATCGCAACTACGACCCGCGCGGGTCGTGGAACTCCGACTTCATGGACATCCGTCCGGGCTCGATGCTGCGCGCCGACGGCGGCTTCCTGATCATGTACGCGATGGACTGCCTGACCGAAGTGGGGGTATGGAAGACGCTGAAGCGCACGCTGAACCACGCCAAACTGGAAATCCAGCCGCTCGAATACCTGTTCCCGCTGGGCGGCACGGTGATGAAGCCGGAGCCGATCGATCTGACCACGAAAATCATCCTGATCGGGGACCGGCAGCTCTATGAGCTGCTCTACACGTACGAGGAAGACTTCCGGAAAATCTTCAAGGTGCGCGCGGAATTCGACGAAGAGATGAACATGTCGCAGGACGTGATCCCGCTATATGGCGGACACCTGCGGAAACTTTCGGGCGACGAAGGGCTGTGCCCGTTTGACCGGACGGCGGTGGCCGCGCTCGTGGAGTACGGCGTGCGCCGGGCGGGACGGCGAAACAAAATCACCGCGCGCGTCAATGAAGTGCTGGACCTCGCCCGCGAGGCCTGCTACACGGCGCGGCAGGACGGAGATACGCCCGTAACGGGAGCGCACGTGCGCAAGGCGCTGCAGTCCAAGATCGAACGGCACGCGCTGGTGGAAGAAAAGATGCGCGAGATGATCGCCGAGGGGCTGATCCTGATCGACACGGACGGCGCGCGGGTGGGAGTGGTGAACGGGCTGAGCGTGTTCGAATACGGCGGGCACCACTTCGGCAAGCCATCGCGCATCACCGCTTCCGTGTCGCTCGGGAAAGCCGGCCTCATCAATATCGAACGCGAAGCGGGGATGAGCGGCCACCTGCACGACAAGGGCATGCAGATCATCTCCGGGTACCTGCGCGGGATGTTCGCGCAGGACAAGCCCATGTCGCTTTCCGGCAGCCTTTGCTTCGAGCAGTCTTACAGCGGGGTGGACGGCGACAGCGCCAGTTCGACCGAAATCTACGCGCTACTTTCCGCGCTTTCCGGTGTGCCGCTCCGCCAGGACATTGCCGTGACGGGCTCGGTGAACCAGCAGGGAGAAATCCAGTGCATCGGCGGGATCAACGAGAAGATCGAAGGATTCTTCGACACCTGCCGGATCAAGGGGCTCACCGGACGGCAGGGCGTGATCATGCCGCAGGAGAACGTGGAAGACCTGATGCTCCGCGAAGAGGTGATTGAGGCAGTGGCGAAAGGGCGGTTCCATATCTGGCCGATCAAACGCATCGAGCAGGGCATCGAGATCCTGACCGGACGGCGCGCCGGGGGCCGCAGCCCTGAAGGAAAATTCGAGGAAGGCACCGTATTCGGCGTGGTGGACAACCGGCTGCGGGAAATGGTGAAGAAGCTGAAGGAATTCGAATAGCGCGTCCCGGCCCGCCGGTTCCGATCACAGAACTGCCCGGATCCAATTGATTTTCTTTCTCTCTATTCCAGATAGCCGTCGTAATAGATTCCCGTGCGGTCTTTCCACATGCCAGTGACGAAAGCATGGAGGTGCCGCGCGAAGGCCGCGGTGGGAAACATGTTCTTGACGAGTTCCAGCTTCTGCGGATCGATGGGCACCTTCTGGGCCGAGGCGACCTTGTCCACCATTTCCTTCCAGTCCACGCGTGAAAGATCGGCGTAGGAAAGGGCGGAGAGGCTTTTCGGGAGGCGGGCGCGTTCGGCCTGGAATTTGGGGTCGCCGGCCAGGCTCTTCTCAGTGTCCAGCGCGCGGGCCTGGGCGAGAAAGGCCTTGGCTTCGGCCTTACGGTGAGCGACCACCATCATTTTGGGCGCGAGCGCGACGCAGTAATAGCGCCCTCTTGGCTTTAAGGTGGCCGCACCTGCATCTCCGGAGGGCGGCGGCCCGCCGAAGGGCGAGATGACGGAGAGCAAGGTCACGTCGCCGATGTTTTCCTGATTCGTGATGTTGGAGGAGAACAGAAGCTCGATCACGTGCTGCACGTCCGCGGGCTTCTCCACACCGAGCACGAAGACGCTCTCGGCCAGATCGCCCGCCGACTCCTGTTTGATCATCGTAAAGTCGCCGCTGAGCAGTTTGAGCATGTCGTTCATGCTCATGCCAAATTGCTGGGTCAGCTGGCTGTCGACTTGTTTGAAGAGCACGCCCTGTCCCGGAGGGGCGAAGGCTACGAACATGGATTCCATGAAGCGGTAGAGGGCGGAGAGATCCCAGCGGAAGGCGCTGTAGGAGAAGACGCCGGCGGGAGTCATGCGCAGGGTGGGGAAATCCGTGCCGCTCGCGCCGATCAAATCGGTCAGGTTGCCGGGAGAGAGGTCGCCGAGCAGCGAGAATTCGAAGCGAGTCGCGGGATCGCCGAGAGTGACGGAGCCGATCACGCTGTGCAGGCGGTCGAAATGCAGAGCGTCCCAGGCATGTTTTGCCTCTTCCTCCTTCATGTTCGCGCGCAATTCGTCGAACATCACGCGCAGGTTGAAGAACGCAGTGATGGCCGCGCCCGGTCCCACGCGCTGGTGCGCGGCGCGAAACTCGGCGGTCTCGGTGAGCGAACCGCGGGCCGGCGCCGCCGCGGAAAGCCGCGTGGCCCACAGTTCGAGCACTTCGCGGTAGTCGGAGACGATCACGTAGTGTCCGGCAATCACGCGATAGTTCGCATCACCGCCGCTCCTTTGCTCCTGGATTTCCATGCCATGGAATTGCGACTTGGTGATTTCGGCGCCGATCTTTCCCTCGGGCGACCACTTCATGATCCTGTCAACCAGCGCTTCGCGGCCGGTGCGGTCGTAGAGAATCAGCAGAGCGCCTTCAAATTTCGCGGAGCTCTTTTCCGCCTTGGGCGCGTCGGGCTTGACGTGCGGTTTCACTCCCGCGGGGAGTTTGATGTAGGCGACGAGCGCGGGATTGCCGGCCAGGAGCGTGATTTCGTCCTTGGTGACGGGCGGAAGATCCTTGGTGTCCTGCGCCAGGATCGCGCTGGCAAGCAGGGCGCGCGCGGGGGCCAGATCCTGGTCGTTCCAGAGCTGCAGGAGCGAGTTGGTGGCTTTGTGCTCGGCCATGCCGGACTCGCCGTGCCAGGAGGCGTAAACGAGCGTGTCGGCAGGCAAGAGCGATTCGAGCGAGCGATCGGGCGATTTCTCGGGCGGCTTTTCCTGCGACAGAAGCGCAGTGGGAGCCAGAAACGCCAAAAGGAGGAAAAGGCACCGCACGCGGCGCACGAATCGCATGGATCCACTCCCTTCCGACCGGGCCTAGAAACAGGGTGATGGGAGCATACTACGCGCACCGCGGGCCGGCCAGTGTCCGGCCGTCGTGCCGTGTGCGGAAGCGATAAAGTCAGCGAACGGACCTGCAGGCGAGGGCGGACAGACACGTGACGGTTGGCCCCCGAGGCCGCGGCGATGCTGCGGTCAGATTTCGCGGCGCGCGCTTACTGTTTCGGAGTGCTCAGGTAGCCGGTGATTTTGTCCTTGCCGGTGTCGAACACCACGATCTCATAGAGCTGGTGAGTGGACCGGGTGTAGAACTGCACGGGCTCGAGCGCGTTCTTGTCTTTCTTCTCGATGGTTTTGTCGTCCGCGATCACGTCCATGGTGTACTTGGAGTGTTTGGAGTCGACTTTTTTCAGTTTGATCAGGATGGGCCCCACGTGCTGGGGGTCCTTGGATTTGCCGATGTCGAAGTCGAAGATGTTGCGTTCGCCGCGGCGCTTGAGCTCGTCGAGCTCTTCCTTGTTCCGGGCGATGAGGCCGCTCATCACTCCGGCGTCGCCGATGGTGCGCTCGAGCTTGCTCTTCGTGGCTTCCAGCTCTTTCTTGGTGGCCGCGACGTCCGTCTTGGTCCCGCTGAGATCGGTGGAGACGGCGCTGATTTTCGCCTCGCTCTGCTGCTGGACTTCGCCGATCTTGGCATTGAATTCTTGCTCTGAGGCGGCCTGCTGCTTGCGCACGCCCTGTGCAATGTCGCGGGCGCGGGCAAGCTCGGCTTCGGTGAGTCCCAGCTTCTGGGACGTCACGTCGAGCTGGCCTTTCAGGTCGGCGATGCGCGAATCGGCCTGCTCAATCTTACCGGCCAGCAGGTCGGCGCGCTTGTTGGCGCTGGCCACGTCTGCCTCGAGCGACTTCCGAGTGGCATTCTCCGCGTAGATCAGGTATCCCATGCCTCCCACGAGCACAATGAGAACCAGAATGATCCACCGCGGCGTGCCGCTGGCCTCTACCCGGTACGTCTCTGCCGGGTCAGGAACATTAGACTGCGTGCTCATCCATCCTCCTCTGCTGATTGAAACCAAACCCCTTTGCTTATTCGAGTACCACGGAGTGCGTAGGGTTGTCCACGCGAAACGCCATTCAGCGGCGGCGTGCAACAGGCGCGGGGCGCGGCCAGCGCGCCTCAACCGTTGTGGTCAGCCCGCCCCGGGGCGTGAACTCGCCGCGCACCAGGCAGCGCTTGGGTTTGACCGCCGCCACAATATCCCGCAGCATGCGGTTCACCGCATTTTCGTAAAAGATGCCCAGATTCCTGTAAGCCAACAGGTAAAGTTTCAGCGCCTTCAGCTCCAGGCAGGTTTTGCCGGGCGTGTACTGGATGCTGATGACGCCATAATCGGGGAGCCCCGTCTTGGGACATACCGACGAGTACTCGGGAAACCGGATGGTGATTTCGTATCCGGGAAACTGGTTGGGCCAGGTGTCCAGTACGGGCAAGCGCGCGGCAATCCCGGCGCGGGCATGCTCTTCCGTGTACCCTCGTGCGGTCATCCTGGTTCGCGGCGCTTCCTTTCCCCTCCTTTAGTATTACACGGGAGGAGCGTTCGACGAACGTGAGGGCATCTCTCCGCTTGCGCAGGGGGTTCGGTTTGCTACCCTGAAGTTATCGCGCCGGAAAGAAGGGACCCTGGAGGCACGATTTGTGATTTGTCCGGTCTGCAAGTCCCGCGATTGCCGGAGATCGCGCCGACGCAGCTTGGGGGACTACGCGCTGAGCCTGGCCGGCGTGCTGCCGTGGCGCTGCTCCACCTGCCAGTCGCGGTTTTTCGCTCACAAAGTTCCTTTCCGGGTGCTGTTCAAGGCACATTGCCCGCGTTGCGGCAGTCCCAAGGTGAAGAGGATCGCGAGCGACCGCGTGGAAGATGGCACCATGGTTCCACTGAAGCGCATCCTCGGGGTGCCCGCATACCGCTGCGATCCTTGCCGGGTGAAGTTCTACGCGCTCCTCCCCCAGGACCGCAGTGCACGCTCTTCTGCCGGGCGCCGCGTCCGCAAAGAAGCCTGAAACGGCAGGCGCTTGACAATCCCCGGGGCGGGAGAAAGAATCGCCCGCGAAGCAAAAACGCACGGCCGCGCGATTATCGTTCGTCGCCCGGCAGTTGCGTTCCGCGTTCCGAGCCGCAAGCCGCAGCGCTCCGTCTGAGGAGGTCGTCATGATTTCCACGCCTTACATTGCCGGAAAATCGATCGAGGTGCCCGCGGGTTCGCTCTCCGACGTCGTGAATCCCGCCGATCAACGCCCCTTCGCGAAGATCTTCATGGGCGAAGAGAAGCACATGAAGCAGGCGATTGACGCCGCCTATGCCGCGAAGGATGCGTGGGCCGCGACTCTGGCGGGCGAGCGGGAGCGCATCCTGCAGCGGGCCGCGGATGAACTGCTGGCCGCGACAAATGAAATCGTGGAGCTGCTGATCGGCGAAGGCGGGTCGACGTTTGGAAAGGCACACTTCGAAGTCCCGTTTGCTGCCAACCTGGTGCGCTCCATTGCCGGAGAGGCGCGTCAGGTGCGTGGCGACGTGTTCCCCTCCGATGTGCCGGGGATGATCTCCCTGTCGATCCGCCGGCCGCTGGGCGTGGTCGCGGGAATTTCACCGTTCAATTTTCCGGTGATTCTGTCGCTGAAAAAGGTGGCTTTTGCGCTGGCGGCGGGAAACACGTTTGTGCTGAAGCCGTCGGAAGAAACGTCGCTAGTGGGGCTGAAGCTGGCGGAGATTTTCGAGCGCGCGGGGCTTCCCGCAGGAGTGCTGAATGTGGTACCCGGGGACGGGCCGCGGATGGCGCAGGTACTCTACGACGATGCGCGCGTGAGGCTGATCTCGTTCACGGGCTCGTCGGCAGTGGGCCGGCAGATCGCCACGGAATGCGCGAAGCGAGGCAAGAAATTCGTGCTGGAGATGGGCGGAAAGAGCCCGCTCATCGTGCTGAAAGATGCGGACGTGGACTACGCGGTGGACACGGCGTGCTTCGGGCTGTTTATCCACCAGGGACAAATCTGCATGGCGGGGTCGCGCATCATCGTGGAAGCGCCGATCTACGAAGCGTTCCTGGAACGGTTCGTGAAAAAGGCGGAGATGATGAAGGTGGGGGATCCGCGCGACCCGCACACGGTGATTGGGCCGCTAATTCGCTCGTCGCAGTGTCCGATGATCGACCGCAAAGTGAAGGAAGCGGTAGCGAGGGGCGCGCGGCTGCTGACCGGCGGAAAATATGAGGGCAACTTCTACTATCCGACGGTGATTGCCGACGTGACGCCTGAGATGGCCGCGTTCCGCGACGAGCTTTTCGGCCCGGTGGCGGCGGTGAGCCGCGCCACGGACGCGGACCATGCGCTCGCGCTGGCGAACAACTCGACGTACGGCCTTTCGTCCGCGGTGCTGACGAACAACATGCAACTGGCCATGAAATTCGCGATGGAACTGGAAGCGGGGATGGTGCACCTGAACGGCCCGACGGTGCACGACGAGGGCATCGTGCCGTTTGGCGGCGTGAAGGATTCCGGCAGCGGGCGCGAAGGCGGACGCTGGTCGCTCGAAGAAATGACCGAAGTGAAGTGGGTGACGATCCAGATGGGACGGCGGCAGTATCCCTTCTAACGCATTTCCCAGCGGGAATCAGACTTGACGTTGTGGCGGCCGGCGGCGTGGCCGCGATACGCACTCCTGCCGCGGGCGAGGCGGATTGCGAGGCACCGCCACGGGAACCGGAAAGATGTCTCCATATATAATCTGCTCTCCATGGCGCTGACAGCCAAAACGCGGCTGGGAGTGTACGAAATCGTTTCGGCGATTGGGGTGGGCGGAATGGGCGAAGTGTATCGCGCCCGGGACACGCGGCTGGGTCGCGATGTGGCGCTGAAAGTCCTGCCGGAAGCTTTCGCGAGCGACGCGGAACGCATGGCACGGTTCGAACGCGAAGCGAAAGTGCTGGCTTCGCTGAACCATCCCAACATCGCGTCGATTTACGGGCTCGAGGAATCGAGCAGCCGGCGGGCGCTGGTGATGGAGCTGGTGGAAGGGCCGACGCTGGCGGAGCGAATCCAGCAGGGAGCGCTGCCACTCGAGGAAGCGCTGGCCATCGCGAAGCAAATCGCGGAAGGGCTCGAATACGCGCACGAGCGAGGCGT
>DASPSB010000368.1:0-3978 GCA_035624135.1 Candidatus Acidiferrales bacterium
TATGGTGGAAGCGCTGGACTGGGGAGTGATGCTGCGCGTGGCGCAACCGAGCGCGCAGGCGAAGCACGTGGCGATTCGCGCCAACCACGTGGCTTTTGCCGACGAACCGGGCGGGGAAAACGTGTATTCGTGCACTCTGGCGGAGAGCACGGAGACGCCCTTTCGCCGCACGCTCTATCTGCGGCTTCCATCCGGGAACGGAGACGGATTTCATCTGCAGGCGGAAGTGCCGAAAGACCGCTGGGAGCAAATGAGGTCGCGCCCGGAGCCGTGGAAGGTGCGACTGGATCCAGAGCGCCTGTTTGTAATGGCGGAATAGGGCGGCACGACAGGAATCAGCGGCCGATGGCAGTAAGAGCGGCCGCGGCCAGAGATTGCACGCGCGCAGCGCAGGCGACGTCGGTGACTTTGATTTGCTGTGCGGCGTGAAAATGGAGCGAGGCCGCGTCCTTGCGGTTCAATCGGGCATACATGTCGCCAAGCAGAAGCTGGAAGAGGGGATTGTCGGGATAGTGAGCGACGAGCGGCTCGAGCAACTCGGCGGAGCGAGCGTAACGCTGGTCGAAGTTGCGAAAATTGCGGGCGAGATAATAGCGCGCTTCGACGACGGTCAGCTCCGCGGTGGCCATGGCCGTTTCGAGCTGCTGGATGCCTTCCTTCTTGTTACCTCCCGGAATGCCCATGAAGAAGCGGAGCACTTTCGTGAAGGTGGAGAGCGCGTCGGCGAGATAGTTGTACAAGCCGATGCCGGTGAGCGCATCACCCATCTGGGGGTCGAGCGCGAGGGCACGCAGGAAATGTTCGCGTCCTTTGACGCCCGTGCGGGCGACGGCCAAATGATCGGCACGAAGGCCGTGCAGGCGCGCCCGGAGACCGTAGCCCATGCCTGCGAATAGGTGCATGGCGGCGGATTCCTGGCCAGAAAGCTGAGCTTCAGCGAGCTGGATGGCGCGGTCGGCGAGGGCGAAGTAGGCGTCGTCTTGCTTCACGTGTCCTCGCGACCACGCATCAATCAGGTTGTAGCGGATTTCGCAGGCGTGGCAGTAAGTGGCCCACCAGTCGGCTTCGACTTCAAGCAGGTAGCCGATTGGATGGTTGGGCATGCGCTGTTGGAGGCCGCGGGCGATGGCGACGGCGGCGTCCGAGTGGGCGTGGAAGATCTGATCGAGGGCGTCGCGGGTCTGCTGCAAAACTTGGGGAGGGAGGCCAAGGTGGCTCTGCGCGGGAGCAGAGGGATTCGGGGAAGGAAGGAACGGGCCGACGGTCTGTCCCGAAGCTTCGGGATCGCCAACTGCAGCAATCCGGACGGGTTCGGCGAGGAGCAGGAGCGCCAGCAATAGGCGGAGGGATCGCATAGTGGCGGGTCAGGCTCGCAGGACGCGAACGAAGCGGGCGCGGAGTTTTTCGACCAGCCAACGCGCGAACACGGCCATGACCGAACATTCGAGGGCGAAGGGCAAAAAGCCGAGATAGCCTGGCGCGGGCATGGCGAAAATCTTCCAGCGCTGGAACATGGGAAACGTGTACTGCCAACGCGCTGCGGCCCAGTAGTTCCAGAATTCCCACAGCCAGCCGCACACCCATCCGGAAACGAGCAGAGCATAGAGGCGGCTGTGGCGTCCCTCTTCCACGTCGCGGAGCAGCGAAGACAGCCGGAGCCGGTAATTGGCCGGCTCAAGGAGCAGGATGAACCCGACCCACACGAGCGCAAAAAGATACTCGCCGGCTTCGCGGGGCAGCAACAGCGGAACGGAAAGACAGAGCGAGCCCGCTGCCGTTAATCCGCCCAGTGAGGTGCGAGGACATTTCCATTTCGGGGGTTCGCCGGCAAACCAGCCGAACGATTCCACCAGATCGGCGGTGATGAGCACGGCGGGAATGATGGTCATGAACGACCAGGCGAAGCCGAAATCACGGGCTAGCCAGTTGCGGGAAGGCCGGTGTAGGCCCAGTTGCGGAGGCGGAGATTGTAGGCTTCGAAGATGAGCCAGAGGGGGAGCGAAAGAGCGGCGAGAGCGGCGAATTCGCGCGGCTCGTCCATGATGCGCGATTTTCCGCGGATGGACCACACCATGGCGTCGGCCAGAACTAAGTAGGCGCTCCAGGCGATGGGCGTGAAATAGGTCGCAACCGGCTCAACCCCGCGAAACATCAAAAATTCCGCCGCTACGAGCGCCGCGAGAGCTACCCAGCCGCGTGCGGGGAGAGGCCGCGCGCGGCAGCGCAGAAATTCGAGGACGAGCAGGGTGACGGTCGCGGCGGTGAGAGAAATCCCGAGAAGAAGCATCGCTGCCGGAGTGTATCTCACGAATCCGGGCCGGGCGAGCGGGCAACTCTGATATTCTGCGTCCCCGCTCTGCGGGGCAGGCGCGCTGATGGGCGAACCACAACTTGATCGCGGCCTTGGAGTGGCCCAAGCCACGGCGCTGAACATGATCGACATGGTGGGGATCGGCCCGTTTGTGGTGGTGCCGCTGGTGATTGAAGCGATGCCGGGGCCGCAGTGCCTGCTGGCCTGGGTAGCGGGCGCGCTTGTGGCTCTGGTGGACGGATGCGTGTGGGCGGAGCTGGGCGCCGCGATGCCGGAGGCCGGCGGCAGCTACGTTTTCCTGCGCGAGGCGTACGGCCCGGGGCGCTGGGGCCGGATGATGTCGTTCCTGTTCATCTGGCAAACGATGTTCCAAGCGCCATTGGTGATGGCGTCGGCTGCCATAGGATTTTCGCAGTACGCATCCTATCTTGTGCCGCTGGGGTGGTGGGAGCAGAAGGCGGTTTCCGGCGCGGTAGTGATCGCGGTGGTTGTGCTGCTCTATCGCCGGATCGAGCAGATCGGAAAGATTTCGATGGTGTTGTGGGCGGGAGTGGTGGCGACGCTGGGCTGGCTGATCTGGGGCGGATTGACGCATTTCGATTCGCGGGTGGCATTCACGATACCGCCGGGGGCGTGGGAATTTTCGCCCGCGTTTTTCGCGGGGTTAGGAGCAGCTACGGTGCAGACGATTTACACCTACCTCGGCTACTATAACGTGTGCCATCTGGGCGGCGAGATTCGGCAGCCCGAGCGTAATATCCCACGGAGCATATTCATTTCGGTCGCGGGCATCGCGGTGCTGTACCTGGTGCTGCAGACTGCGGTGCTCGGCGTGATTCCCTGGCAGGAGGCGCGGGCCACGCCGTTTGTCGCCAGCGCGTTGGTGGAACGCATTTACGGTGCGAGCGCCGCGAAGATCGCCACGGCGATGGTGCTGTGGGTGGCGTTTGGCTCGCTGTTTGCGCTGACACTGGGCTATTCACGTGTGCCGTTTGCCGCGGCGGTGGACGGGACGTTTTTCCGCGCGTTCGGGCGCGTCCATCCCACGCGGCATTTTCCCCATGTGTCGCTGGTCGCGCTGGGAGCGGTGGCACTGGTGTTCAGCCTGCGGTTCCGACTTCGTGAGGTGATTCCGGCGATTCTGGCCATGCGCATCCTGGTGCAATTCGTGGGAGGAGCCGTGGGGGTGATGATCCTGCGCAAGAAGTGGGGGCGCGAACGCCTGCCCTTCCGCATGTGGCTTTATCCCGCGCCCGCGGTGATGGCGCTCGTGCTGTGGCTCGGCGTCTTCTATTCCACGGGCCGGACAGCGCTGGCCGGGTTAGGCGTGATGGCCGCGGGCGTAGCGGTGTTTCTTGCCCGGGCGGCGGTGCTCGAGCAGTGGCCGTTCGGACAGGCGGCTGCCGGAGCGGCACAATGAGCCGCCGCAGCATGTTCGCTGTCACGCTGCTCGCATTCTTGCTGGTTCCATCCTTCCCTAGCTTCACGCAGGGCCCGCAAAGTGCGGAGGAGCTGCCGGAGGCGGTCGAAGCGATCGAGCATGCCCGCGTGGTGACGCGAATCCTGTGCATCACGGCGCATCCGGATGACGAACCGGCCGCACTGCTGACGTATCTTTCGCGCGGGCTCGGGGCCGACGTCGCGCTGCTCTCCATCACGCGAGGCGA
>DASPSB010000372.1:0-6886 GCA_035624135.1 Candidatus Acidiferrales bacterium
AGCTTGCCGCCGCTTTCGGCCAGGATGTAGCTGGAATCGCGAGGCAGGCGGACGAGCACTTCCTGCGTTTCGCCTTTGGGCGCGAACAGGAAGACTCGCTTTGAGCTGTTCCAAAGCTGCGGGAAGTTGTGGTCGTCGAGAAAAATTTTGGGGGCATCGGGGTAATAGGAGCCGAACTCGAGACCCTGATACTGGCCGTTGTACAGGAACACCTGGCGGTGCAGGTAGAAGCCGAGCGCGCACCCGCCGTAATACTCGCCGTAGATGGCCACGGCATCCCCGGGTTTCAGGTAGCGGAGCAAATCGTCGGCCAGGCGCTTGGACGACATGTGGGGCTCGAACACCTGGAAGGCGAAATTGGCCACGAAAAAGAACGCGGCCATCACCAGAGAGAGCGCGAGATTGGCGCCGAGCGACCAACCGCGGCGGCGGAGAAGGTAGACGCCGGTAAAGCCGAACAGGAACAGAGCGGCGGCCAGGATGGACGGCACGCGCAGGAACGCAAAAGCGCGCGTGGTGAGATCAAAGAAGCTGGCCATGGCCACGGTGTAGAAATCCAGCCCCTTCAATTGCAGCAGGTCGCTGATGTCGCCCTGCACCTGGACGTTTCGCGAGACCCAAACGAGCCAGCCGAGAATGCCGGCGGCGAGCGCGCCAGCCACAGCGACGCCGGCCTGCAAGCGGCGCATCCACGTTGCGGACTCCTGCTCGGCAAGGGCGATGCCGCGTCCAATCAGCAGGGCCACGGCGGGCCAGGCGCTGAAGCTGTAGTACTCCATGCGGCTGGCGGTAAGGGAAAAGAAAAACATGATGAATCCGGCCCAAATGCATACGAACAGAAGCGCCATGCCCGGCGTGTCCAGCCGGCGCCAATCGCGCGGCCGCGGCAGGCGGCGAAACGCAAGGGGCAGAAAAACGCTCCAGGGAAACCACCAGATCAGATGAGCCGACCACCAGGTGCCCAGCGGCACAGCGGAAAAATCGTGGGGGTAACGGTAGCCGAGAGCGCGAAGCACCTGCTCGTTGATGAAGTAGTACCAGAAAAATCCCGGGGCATCCGGGCGCCACGCGCGTATGCCGGCGATGATATGCCAGGGAGCGGCGATGGCCAGAAAAATGAGCAGGCTCGATACGACGGGGATTTCCCGCCAGGTCCCGAAAGCTCGGGAGTTCCGTCCCGTGAGCAGGACGAAAATCGTGAGGATGGCGGCGGGAAAAACGAAGCCGATGAGCGCACGCGTCAGCACGGCGAGCGCGCACAGGGCAGCGACGCTCCAACAGCCATTGCGCAAGGAGATGGCGCCCGTCCAGGCGAGCAGGAACAAATAAAACGTCGCGGTAAACTCCAGAGAGTAAAGCGCCTCTGGAATCATGATGCGCGTGAACATGTAGGTCCCGATGCTGGTGCACATCACCAGACCGGCATAGAAGCCGGCGCGGTCGCCGAAGAAGCGCCGGCCGAACACGTAGACCATGACCACCAGGCCCGCGACGGCCAGGGCCAGCGGCAACCGGGTGGAGAACGCGCTCTCGCCCAGCAACAGATAGCTCATGGCCACCAACCAGTAGTGCAGAGGCGGCTTTTCCATCCAACGGACGCCGTTGATGTGCAGAACGACCCAGTCGCCCGTGCGGAGCATTTCCTGGGAAGCCACGGCATGGCCGCCGTCGGCGTCGTCGAGCAGCCCCGGCTGCGCGGCATTGCCCACGTAAATCAGCAGGGCGAGGCCGAGGAGGATCAGCAGGGCCGTGGTCCGCGAGAAAGGGAGGGACGAGGATGAGTCCGTAGTCATGAGACTGAACATTATTCCGGAATTTTGCCGCAAAGGGCAACCCGCAGCGAAAAAATGCGGGGGCCGCTCTGTAGGCTCCAGTGGGGCAATTCAGTGCGCGGGCGGCTGCGCGCCTTCCGGAACCACGCTGGTGTGGTCGGCAATGATGCGCCATCCCTCGGGCAATTGCCTCAGGACAAGGCTGAAGACGCCGCCCACCGGCCCGGCGACGCGGTCGAGATGCCAATTACCGACGGCGAGCGCGGCGTCGGGACAGAGGAAAGTGACTTCGACACTGGAAAAGGTGAGCGTACCCATGGCCTGGCGGTCCGGATAATAGGTGCGATAACGGTCGCGGAGTTGTTGCCAGCCACGAATGATTCCCTGCGCGCCGGCGAAGACGGTCTGGCTGGAATTACGATAGCCAGCGAGAAAGCCATCCACGTCGCCGCGATTCCACGCCGCAGCCTGGTCGCGGAGCAGACCGCGGATGGCCGAGTCGGCGGAAGGCGCCCACTGGTCCTGCTGAGCGGAGCGAGCGGGCACGCCCGCAGCGAGCGATACCGTGGTTACGAGCACAAGGAGGAGCGCGGCTCCCCGTCTGATTTGCGTTCGCGAGTGCATGCGCATGGAACCTCCTCGATTCTCTTGCTCGTGATATTAGAGCTGTCTCAAAGTACAGTGTCCAGGCGGCTAGTACGGTCGCCCCATTGAGCGCGCTGGCGGCTGCCAGCATACTAGCCACGCGAAACGAAACATGCTCGGCATACTGATACTCGCCTTCTCGATTGCCGCCCTGGGGCAATTCGTGGTGTTTTATGCGCGGGCTGTGCTGGCCTCGGTGGCGGCACAGCCCCTGGCAGGCTATGTCCAGCAAATTGAAGGGTTTCCGAGTCGGCCGCTGCAGGGGGAGGACTTCCCGCATCTGGTCCAGCTTCAGCGCATCTGCCCCCAAGTGGGCCCCGAGGCACGGGGGCTGCACCTGGCTCGTGTGTATTATCAAACCCTTTCCGCAGTGAAGCGGGCGGTCAACGGTTATCTGCCCGGGCTCCATGGCTGGGCAGAACACGAGCAAACTCTGTGCGCCCGTTTTGCCGCCGTGCTGCTCGACCAGCGCCTGGCGCGCACTGCAGCCGCCGCTGCGGATATGCGGTCCTACTAGACTCCGCCTCCGAGTGCGCATCTCTGCTTCTGTGGATGATTGTGTTGCCGACAACAGAGAGAGACTGATCAATAGGCCCAGCGGAGCAGCATCGCGCCCGAGGTATATCCCGCCCCGACGGAAACCAGCATGACGAGGTCGCCTTTGTGCAGGCGACCCTGCGCGACGGCGTCGCATAATCCCAGCGGAATCGTTCCCGCAGTGGTGTTGCCGTAGCGGTCGATGTTGACCATGACTTTGGAGTCGTCCACCCCCAGGCGCTCCTGCATGGCGCGGATAATGCGCAAATTGGCCTGGTGTGGCACGACCAGCGCCAAATCGCTTTTCGTGAATCCGTTCCGCGCGAGCAGGCCCTCCGCCAAATCCGCCATCCGACGCACGGCGTATTTGAAGACCTGCGCGCCGTCCTGATGGACGTAATGCATGCGCTTCTCCACCGTCTCGTGGGAGGGCGGGTGCAGTGAGCCGCCACCGGGCATGTAGAGGAATGGCCCGCCGGAACCATCCACATCGTGGGTGAAATCGAGAATCCCTTCGCCGTCGCTCGCGGCCGGCTCGACCAGAACCGCGCCGGCGCCATCGCCGAACAGCACACACGTGGCGCGGTCCTGATAATCGAGGATGGAGGTCATCACGTCGCTGCCGATGGCCAGGGCTTTTCGGTGCGAACCCGCGCCCACAAACTGCGCGGCCACGGTGAGTGCATAAACGAAACCGCTGCACGCCGCTGAGAGGTCGAACCCCCACGCGCGCTTGGCGCCAAGGCGTTCCTGCACCAGGCAGGCGGTGGCGGGAAACATCATGTCGGGAGTAACGCTGGCCACGACAATGAGTTCGATTTCGTCCGCGGGTGTTCCGGTTTGGGCCAGCACGCGCCGTCCGGCTTCGGTGGCCAGGTCGGAAGCGGCAACGCCATCCTCGACCACGTGCCGCTCACGAATCCCCGTACGCGTGCGGATCCACTCGTCGTTCGTGTCGACGAGCTTCTCCATATCGCGATTGGTCATAACCCGGGGAGGGGCATAGCCGGAGACACCCGAGATTTTGGCCCGGATTCTGCGGCAGTTGTGGCCGTCGGAAGACATTCCGCAGGTGCTCTCCTATCAAAGAGAAAAGGCATTCTACGCAACGTGTAGTGGACGTACAAGCGTTTTGCCTCTCGGGGTGGAGCGCAGCCATCGCGAACCCCGAAAATTCGGTATCGGGAATGGCCGCACCACCCAGGCGCTGTTAACGCCGGGCTGCGGCGAACGTCCTGTGCAATATAGCTGGACCGGAGGCTGCGATGCTCAACCGTTTCCGCCGATTTCGTTTTCATCCGGTGTTCGCGCTGGCAGGCTCGGCGGCGTTGCTATTCGTCTATGGCCACGCGGGACAGGCACAGCAGGGGCCGGAAATGGCGAGCGCTCCGGCAAATCTCACGTCGCATGCCGAAATCGCCGGCGCGGACGAACCCGGCGAACGGCTGGTAATTTCGGGCCGTGTGTTTGCCCCGGATGGCGAAACGCCCGTGGCAGGAATCATTGTCTATGGCTACCACACGGATGCGACTGGCCACTACACGAAGGACGACTCGATGCGCCCGCCGCGCTTACAGGGCTGGGCGAAAACCGATGCCGAAGGCCGCTTCGAATTCCGCACCATCCGCCCGGCGGCCTATCCCGGACGGAGCATCCCCGCGCATGTACACTTTATCCTCTGGGGCGCGGGCTATCCGCGGCAGTGGGTGGACGAATTGCGCTTTGAAGGCGATCCCTTTGTGACTGCGCGGATGATGGCTGAAGCCGCCGAAGCCGGAAAATTCGCGGCGGTTCGCCCGCTCGAGCGCGGAACGGATGGTGCGTTCCATTGCACGGTGAATTTCCGGGTGCAGCGAACATCGAATTTCAAGAACTGACGGGGCGAGGGCACGACCTCCAGGTAATGGAGCCGGGAACAAGGCGCACGGATCTGGCGCGGCTCGTGGCGGCGGCCCGGGACGGCGACCACGACGCATTCCACGAGCTTTATCGCAGTTACGCGCGCATGGTGCACGGAGTTCTGCTGTCGTCGGCGCCGCATCCGGTGGTCGAGGACCTGGCGCAGGAAGTGTTTCTCCAGGCCTACCGGCAATTGCCGCGGCTGCGCGAGCCCGGGGCCTTCGGCGGCTGGCTGGCGGCCATCGCCAGAAATCTTTCGCGCGATCATTTCCGCAGGACGCGGGAAACGGCGGAGCTGATGGACACACACGCGGCGCCCGGCAACCCCGGTGCCGCAGCCGAGGCCGCCGCGGTTCTCGGCGTGATCCGCGCGCTGCCCGAGGCCTACCGCGAGACGCTCATCCTGCGTCTGGTGGAGGGCATGAACGGCGCGGAGATCGCCGAACGCACGGGGCTCTCTCCGGGTTCCGTGCGCGTGAATCTGCACCGCGGGATGAAGCTGCTCCGGGAGCGGCTGGAAAGGAGGAACACGCATGCCGACGCCTGAAGTTCACGATTACCTGTGGGAAGCGGCGGGCGAGCCGGATGCTGAGATCGCGCGGATCGAGCAACTGCTGGCGAGATACCGGCAGGCCGCGCCGCTCCGCGCGCTGCCAGCGCTCGAAGCGGCGCGGTGGTGGGAGCTGCTCTACTGGTCACGAGTGTTTCGCATTGCCGCGTGCGCGGCCGCAGTTGTGCTGCTGCTCCTGATTTCGCCATGGGCGATCCGCCGCGTGGCGTATCCGCGCAACTCCTGCGACGCGACGTGTCTCGCCGGAAGGATGCGCATTGACGGCCATTCGCTCAACGGCTCGAGCGCATTTCACGCGGGCGAACTGCTCGAAACTGATGCCACGTCACAGGCCGAAGTTCGGATCGGGCTGGTGGGACGCGTCACCGTACTGCCCAATTCGCGCATGCGGCTGGTGGAAATGCGGCCGGGACGGTACCGTATGGCGCTCGAGCGCGGCAAGATTTCAGCGCGGACGCTGGCTCCGCCGTTCACGTTTGCCGTGGATACGCCGAGCGCTACCGCCTACGACGTGGGGTGCGCATTTTCGCTGGAAACGGACGAGCACGGCTCGGGACTGGTGCGCGTGACCTCCGGCTGGGTGCAACTGGAATTGGATGAGCGCCAAATTCTGATCCCCGCGGGCGCTGCCTCTGTATTGCATCCGGGCGGAAACCTCGGAACGCCCTATTTCGAAGACGCACCGGAAGCATTTCGGGCGGCACTCGCGCGGCTGGATTTCGAGCCGCAGGATGCCCCATCGCGCGAAGCGGCCCTCGCTGATTTGCTCGCCGCGGCGCGACCTCGGGACGTGTTTTCGTTCGTGGAAATGCTGCGCACGGCTTCCGGCGAGGAACGCCGCCGGCTGGTGGACCGCGGCATGTCGCTCGTTCCGCCGCCGCCCGGCGTCACTCGCACCGGGCTGCTGCGCGGCGATGAGATCATGATGGGCGCCTGGCGGCGGCAACTCGGCGTCGGAGAGCCGAAGCAGTGGTGGCTCGACTGGCGGGATATCCTACCGTAGTGGGGCAGCCGCTGCAGACTGCGGGAAGACCAGAAAGCACACAGGCTAAAAGCGTGTGCTACTGGGCGATCTCATACCGCATGGTGAGCGCCGCGGTCTTGCGCAGCATGGCGGCCACCGAGCAGTATTTTTCCTCGCTTAGCCGCACCGCATCCGCCACGGCCTTTTCGTCGATCGGCCCGCCTTCGGCGTTCCGCCCGCGCACGTGAAACGCAACCTCGAGGCGCGTCCATACCTGCGGCGGCGCCGGCGCCCGCTCGCCCGAGACGCTCACTTCCAGGCTCTCCAGCTTTTGCCGCTTTTTTGCCAGGATAATCACGATGTCCGAAGCGGTGCACGAGCCCAGCGCCACGAGCAGCAATTCCATCGGCCCGGGCCCGGTGTTGCTCTTGCGGTCGGAATCGAGCGCGATGTGATGGCCGGAAGGCGTGGCAGCCTCGAAACGCTCGCCCTGCTGCC
>DASPSB010000391.1:0-4201 GCA_035624135.1 Candidatus Acidiferrales bacterium
GCTCTGGAGAAGGGCGACGTCCGCTTGCGGATTATCGATGCGGCCGCGGAGTGGAATGCAGACCTAATCGTGCTGGGTTCTCATGGACGCAGCGGCATTCCTCGGTTGTTGCTCGGAAGCGTAGCGGAGTATGTGGCACGCAACGCCAGTTGCTCTGTAGAAGTCGTGCGCATCCCCGGCTAGCCCGACCCGCGAGGCGTTTGCCAGGCTGACACCAAGCAATCCCTGGAGGGCCTGCGATGAGAGTGCTCCTGGCAATTGACGATTCTCGATTCTCTGAGGTGGCCGTTCAGGAGCTGGCTGCCCGAGTCCACGCAGGAGGGACGCAAGTGCTGATCGTGCGGGTCCTGGAGCCTCTCCTGCACACTGCCATCCCGAGAATGGAGCCCGCATACACCGCCGAAATGGTTGCGCAACGCGAGGATGAGCGGAAGCTAGCCGATGAGGCTGTAGCGAAGGCAGCCGATCTCTTGCGCCGTGCCGGATTCCAAGTGGAGACGCGCGTGGTGGAGAACGAAGTGCGCACGGCCATTCTCGACATCGCTGCCGAGTGGTGCGCAAATCTAATCGTAGTCGGTTCACACAGTCGAAAAGGCGTGAACAAATTCCTGCTGGGCAGCGTGGCCGATTCCATCGTCCGCCACGCCAAATGTTCCGTCTGGATCGTGCGAGTACGTCAACCCGCCTGAAGGTGTCGGCATCAGCAGACTGGGCGCGACTTGGGAATCGGCCTCCCGCGTAAGGCTCGCCTGGAGAGGCCTCATGCATAGCCCGAGATCGGGACGTCCAAAACGGGCCAACGACTGTAGTTTGCGAATACCGCACAAGCCAGCGATATACGCATTTAGTAGGTGCGGAGAGTCTGCCGGATACCGTCAAGCGCTGGCCAGGTGGTCGCAAGATGTCACATCCAGCTCGATTCGCAAGATCCGTGACGCACGATTTTTAGCCGTTCAGTTTTGAATTCGCACATCGAAGCGTTATCTTCGTCCGGGGGTGCGCTATGCTGACACTGGTCGTAAACGGCCAACGCTCTTCAGTCGATGTGGACCCGGCCATGCCACTGCTCTGGGTCCTGCGCGAGCATCTCGGCCTGACAGGAACGAAATTCGGGTGCGGGATGGCGCAATGCGGCGCATGCACGGTGCATCTGGATGGGGAGGCGATACGCTCCTGCGTCACGCCTGTTTCCCGAGCGGCAGGAAAAAATGTGACAACGATCGAGGGTCTCTCCCCGGCCCTGTCGCATCCCCTCCAGCGCGCGTGGATCGAAATCGACGTACCGCAGTGCGGCTACTGCCAATCGGGCCAGCTCATGGCCGCTGCCGTACTGCTGCGCGAGAATCCTCATCCCAGCGACACCGAGATTGACGACGGAATGGCAGGCAACATCTGCCGCTGCGGCACCTACCCGCGAATTCGGCGCGCGATACATCGCGCCGCCGAGCTGATGGCAGGAGGGAAGTCCCGATGAGCGCCGCACCTGCGTTTAATCGACGTGAATTCCTGAAGACGGGGGCTGCCGCCACCGGCAGCCTCGTCATCGCGCTTCATTTCTCTCCTCTGGCGCCCAGCGAGGCGGCGCTTGCCTCGCCTGGCCCAGATTTCGTTCCCAACGCGTTTGTGAAAATTTCCCCCGATGGCGCGGTCACCGTGATTATCGGGAAGGCCGAAATGGGTCAGGGGGTTTACACCGCCCTCCCCATGATTCTGGCCGAAGAGCTGGACGCCGATTGGACCCGCGTCCGCTGCGAATTCGCTCCTGTCGACCCCGCATACAACCACACTGTGTTCGGAATCCAAATGACGGGCGGCAGCACGAGCGTGTGGTCGTCCATGGAGCAATTCCGAAAAGCGGGAGCTGTTGCGCGCGCGATGCTCGTCCAGGCCGCTGCGGACGGATGGGGTGTGTTCCCCTCGGCCTGTCGCACGGACAACGGCTTTGTCGTACACGATGCTTCAAACCGTCGCGCCGCCTATGGTGAGCTCGTCGCCAAGGCCGCCGCGGGGAAGCCCCCAGCCGAAGTGGCGCTCAAAGATCCCAAAGACTTCAAACTCATTGGCAAGTCCGTGTGTCGGCTCGACACGCCTGCGAAATGCAACGGGACAGCCAGCTTTTCCATCGACGTAAATCGCCCTGGCATGCTCGTCGCCGTCCTTGCGCGCCCTCCCGTGTTCGGCGGAAAGACGAAAAGCTTTGATCCCAACGCAGCGAAATCCATCCAGGGCGTGAAGGATGTCGTGGAAATTTCCCGCGGCATCGCCGTCATCGCCGACGGCTACTGGGCGGCGCGCCGCGGCCGCGATGCATTGAAAATCGAATGGGATGAAGGGCCGATGGCCGGCTACAGCACGGAAAAACAGCGGGCCGAGTATGCGGCGCTTGCCAAGACGCCCGGCGCTGTTGCGCGCAAAGAGGGCGATGCGGAAGCCGCACTCGCCCACGCAGCCAAAACCCTGGAAGCCGAATACGAACTGCCTTACCTCGCCCACGCCCCCATGGAGCCGATGAATTGCGTCGCCGATGTCCGCGCCGACAGTTGCGAAGTGTGGGCCGGCACGCAGTTTCAGACGTTCGACCGCATGTTTGCCGCCCAGGCCGCCGGGCTCAAACCCGAGCAGGTCCAGGTACACACAATGTTCCTCGGAGGCGGCTTCGGGCGCCGCGCCGTTCCTGATTGCCACATGGTGGTCGAAGCGGTTCAGGTCTCGAAAGCCGCTCGCGCGCCCGTCAAGCTTATCTGGACCCGTGAAGACGATATGCGTGGCGGCTATTACCGGCCTTTTTTCTTTCATCGCGTGGCCGGCGGAGTGGACGAAGCGGGCAATCTCACCGCCTGGAAGCAGACCATAGTGGGTCAATCCTTCATGGCTGGAACGCCATTCGAGCCGATGCTTGTTAAGAACGGCGTAGATGCCACGTCCGTGGAAGGCGCGGCGGATACCCCGTACGCGATACCCAACCTCTATGTAGACCTTCACAGTCCGAAGCTGCCCGTCCCCACGCTCTGGTGGCGCTCAGTGGGCCATTCGCACACTGCTTTCGCCGTGGAGAGTTTTCTCGACGAGCTGGCGCACGCCGCGGGCAAGGACCCCTTCGAGCTGCGCCGCGCCCTTCTGGCCAAAGCGCCGCGGCACCTGCGCGTGCTCGAGCTCGCCGCGGAAAAGGCGGGCTGGGGTTCGCCGCTGCCCGCCGGCCGGGGCCGCGGCATCGCCGTTCATGAGTCGTTCGAAAGCTTCATGGCCTACGTCGCCGAAATTTCCGTAACTCCCAGCGGAGAACTCACTATCCACCGCATGGTATGCGCGGTAGATTGCGGCCCCGCCGTGAATCCAAACACGATCGAGGCCCAGGTCGAAGGCGCCGTCATCTTTGGGCTCACCGCCGCGCTTCGCGGTGAAATCACACTGGCGAACGGCCGCGTGGTGCAAAGCAATTTCCACGACTATCCGATGCTGCGAATCCACGAGTGTCCTCAGAAAATTGAAGTGCACATCGTGCCCAGTAAAGAGAAGCAGGGAGGGATCGGCGAGCCCGGTGTTCCGTGCGCAGCTCCGGCTGTGGCCAATGCCATTTTCGCGGCAACGGGAAAACGCATCCGGCGGCTGCCGATTCGCGCGCAGGACTTGCGCAATGCGTGAGCGTACGAGTCCGGGGCACGAGATCGCAGGGAGAATTGCAAAAATGACGAAGCCCCCGAAACGGATGGCCACAGAGTTTGCGTGCTTATTCGCCGGGCTGGTTGTGGCTTCTCTCGTCGCAGCCGCGAGCCTGCGTGCTGCTCCCCCCGCGCCTCCGAGCGCTCGCGACGATGCCGGCGCTCGCGCGGCATTTACGGCAGCATTCGCGGTTTTCCTTCACCCCCGCTGCATGAACTGCCATCCCTCGGGGGATCGGCCGCTCCAGGGAGACGACAGCCACCCGCATGCACAAAACGTCCAACGCGGCCCACTGGGCGATGGAAAGTACGGAATGAAGTGCGGGGCGTGCCATCAGAAGGAAAATACACCGGGAGCTCATATGCCTCCGGGAGCCATCATCTGGCGGCTGCCTCCGCCCAAGATGCCCATGGTTTTCCAGGGGAGATCACCACATGAGCTGTGCGAGCAGTTAAAGGATCCAGCGCGCAATGGCGGCAAGACTCTCCAGCAAATTATCGAGCACGTCTCCGCCGACAAGCTTGTGGGCTGGGGATGGGAT
>DASPSB010000393.1:0-12369 GCA_035624135.1 Candidatus Acidiferrales bacterium
CACGCGGTCTACCGGGACCCCCAGCGCAAGCTGGAAGCCACGTTCGACCAGGCATGCCTACCCCTCGCCTGGGACCCCACCTGGAATCAGTGGAAACACCTGATCGGCGCCAAGGTCACTGTCCAGGCCACACTGGTCCAGAGCGGCAAATATCGCTACCGCAGCGAGTCCTGGCAGCTCACCCGGTGGGAAACGGCCCTTCCCAATCGGCTCGAAGTGACGCTGCCCAGCAACATATCCGAGCAGATCAGCAAGGCCCAGAGCACGTATCGCCGCTTCGGCCAGTTCGCGTCAGCACTGGATCAAATTCGCTCAAGGATCGAAGCGGCACCGGTAGAGCGGGAAGAATTGCAGCGGCTGTGTGCGGGATTGGGTATCCCCGGCGACTTCGACGTTTCCCTGATCACCTGGAAGCCGGACTACGATGCGTTCTACTACAAGCAGCTCTCCAGGCGCACGCGCCGCCTCTATCTCTTCCAGTCGGAATATGTCTTCGACCTGGAGACCGCGGTGGTAGTAGAAACTCCCCAGCTCGGCCACGCGACGTACCTGTTCGCGAAACCTGAGAACATGAGCGCGTTCTTGAGTCTGTATGCCAGCGCCACAAAAGACGCCATTCGCCACAATCACGGAAACATCGCCGAAAGCTTGGGATTCCTAGGCCGCCTGGTCCACGGTGTCAACCCCAGGATCTGGCTCAAGGAGTTGAAGCTTCGGCTTGGCGAAGCTGTTGAATATGCGGAGGCCTTCGATTGAACGTCTCAAGAGCGCAAATCCACTCCAAGAGCCTTGGTCCGGTAGTGGCGGGAACGATGCGGTCTGGACTTGAATCTCATTTGAGCCAGGCCCAGCCCGCTAATTGTCCCTGTCGGCCAGGGATAGGTGCCTTAGAAGGGGATGTCACCGACCTCGGCCTCAGGTGCCGCCTCCGTCGAAGCGGCTACGTCGCTGTGCGCAGGGCCGTCGTTCTTGACACCGCCGAGGACTCGCAGGGTCGTCACCACGACCTCGCAGACCGTTTTCTCTGTGCCCTCGCGATTCTCGTACTGCCGCGTCTGAAGACGGCCCTCGACAAACACGAGTCGGCCCTTGTTGACGTACTTCCCGGCGATTTCCGCAAGCTTGTTCCAAGCCACACAGCGCACCCATTCGACTCGCTGGCCGGACTTCCCCGCCTTGTCGCGGAAACCCTCGTTGATGGCGAGCGAGAAGTTTGCGACGTTCTTGCCAGTGGACGTGGATTTCACTTCCGCGTCCTGCCCCGCGTTTCCGATGAGAAAAACTCTGTTCACCCCGATGTTCGACATGCCACTTCCCTCCGTTTCCTGATTTTGCTGAATACGGCACATGAAATCGGCTCTCGCCGCAGGAGTCTTCCTGGTTTGCGGTCACGTTTGGAGCGAGCTGCGATTGCCTTGGTGCTGCTTGTCGAGGAGTCATCCGGCTGCTGGCGAGCGGGCGCAGTGTGGTATGCACTATTATTGGCGTTATCTCTGTTCCTTGCCCCTCGCATCTCCATTTCCATTCCCTGCATTCCACCCAAAAAGGCCCCGGAATCTACCGCATGCAGATGGACCAATTCAACGCACTAGATGAGTGGAGGGGCCATGCGAAATAACTCAGGAGCTCCTGAAATCTACAGCTCGGGTAACGCTATTGAGCCAGTGTGGAACTGCGCAGAGGCGGCCCGTTTCTTGAGACTGCACCCCAAGACAGTTAAACGCATGGCGCGACTAGGCCAAATCCCTGGACGGCGACTCGGCAGGCGGTGGTTCTTTCGCCCCTCGGACTTGGACGCCCTTCTGCGAGGTGGTGTAAGCTCTTCGGCGAAGGCCAATAGGGTTGCGCCGCAACTCTCCTCGTAACCTCAAGAGGAGAAAAAAACAAATGCGGCGTACTCGAAACACGTATCAAAACGGCTGGGTTGAAATCCGGCCGTCCAAAAAGCATCGCCTCGTATTCGTGTACCGCTGGCGGGAACGAAAGCCTTCTGGCGGCTACGCGAAGCGAACTGAGTTCATCGGACCAGTCTCCGTGCTCAGAACCGAAACCAATGCCTGGCGTGCTGTTGAGCATCGGAAGCTCGAAATCAACTCGGAAGACTCGAAGGGAGAAGCGGTAACCATGAACGCCGTGATCAACCGCTACCTGGAAGAAGAACTTCCCGAGCTGCGTCACTCGACCGCCGACGCTTACCGCTCGTATCTTACAAACCACATCAAACCGCGATGGGGCACGCACCCCATCAGCAAAATGAAACCCCTCGGCGTGGAGTTATGGCTGAAGCATATCGCCCTTGCCCCCAAAACCAAGGGGCATCTGTTAAACCTTTTGCGCGTGCTCTTCAACTGCGCCATGCGCTGGGAATTCGTGGACCTTGGCGCGAATCCAATGAAGCTGGTGCGTGTGCGTGGAGGAAGCAAGCGCACGAAGGAGCCGAAGGTTCTCAACATCCCGCAATTCCAGAAACTAGTTCAAGAACTTCACGATCCCTACCGCACGATGGTGATCCTCGATCTCGCGACAGGGCTCCGCTGCAGCGAGCTATTTGCGCTCAAGTGGTGCGACGTCATATGGGATGACCTCACGCTGTTAGTGCGGCGAGGAATCGTGGACACGATCGTCAGTGACGTGAAGACCGAATCCTCGCGCGCGGTTATCCCACTCGATCCGGCCCTAGCCGAAGTGCTCCTAAACTGGCAACGTTCCACGGAGTTCGCGAAGCCAGAGGACTGGATCTTCGCGAGTCCCTTCAAGGCAGGCACGATGCCGTGGCAGCCTTGGAGAATCCAGCAGCGGCATATCGCGCCCGCAGCGGTCCGCTGCGGCATAGGCCAAATCGGCTGGCACACATTCCGCCACACCTTCCGGAGTCTTTTGGACGAGACTGGGGCTCCGCTCAAGGTGCAGCAGGAATTGATGCGACATGCCGACATCCGGACAACAATGAATATCTACGGAAGAGCCATGGAGAAGAGCAAGCGCGAGGCGCACGGAAAAGTCGTTCGCCTCGTTTTGTCTTCGCAAGTGGCTTAGTGCCCCCTTATTGCCCCCGAGGATTTTTATCTCGTTGAAGAGACAGAAGATGTGGTAGGGGCGGTGGGGATCGAACCCACGACCAACGGCTTAAAAGGCCGCTGCTCTACCACTGAGCTACGCCCCTCTGCGACCTAGTTTACAGGAAGTTGCGGTTCTGCCCTACGCGGCTCGGCAAACAGGAAGTAATCAGGATGTGTCGCGTGGGCCCGCGACACGTCCACTGCCGAGACCATCAACGTAGGGAGTTACTTCACACGTCGAAGGTGCGCCACCGTGTAGGTCTCGAACTCCTTGTCGGGTGAGGCCAGCGAAAACGTCTCTTCGATTTCATCGGTGGAAAGCACGCGATACGATTTTTTCGCTCGCCATCCTGGCGGGAGATTCTCGATCCGCACCGTTGTGAATTCGAATGACTTGCCCTCGGCGCTCACCGACTCCAACTGGTATTCGTTGACAAAGCCTTCGCTGTGGAATTGGCGCCACACAATCCTTTTCTGAAACTTGTCGTAACTGAAGTAGCCGAAATCTTCGCGAACCTTGGGAGCCGCATCAGGGGAACTGACCTCGTAGACGGAATGATCGTGCTGCCATAAAAACTTGCCGTCCGACACAAAGCGATACTCACGGGAACTGAGCTGCTTTCCGGGCTTTCCAGTGATGGACCCTTCCCATCTTCCCTCGAAGACGCGCACCGGCGCCCACGGATCCGACTGCCCCAAAGCATTGAGCGCGAACATGGCCAGAAGCGACAGGACTCGCGCGAGTTTCATAGTGCCCCCCGCTCATACCGCGATGCAGCGCTCATAATACCCCAAGGCAGTGTGGCCACTATTAGACCGAGTTCTGGGCGACTCGTCGGCAAATCAGCAGGGATGCACCGCACGGGCTTCGGAACGAGCAGCTCTACTACGACCAATAGGGAGTCGGCTAGCCCGCCATCTTGAACGGCCCTCTCAGACCATTTGCGCGGCTCGCAGAGCGAATCCCCGGCGAGATTTCGAATCACGCGGCCCGCGCCGACTTCGCCTAGTATACGGTTGCCTTCACGCCGCGCCGCGCTCGCTTGTACACCATCACGTCTACGCGTTACCGTAGAAGCGAGGGCAAATACGCGCGGAGCGGAATTCTTGGCTTGCGCTCGTAACATTTTGCTCAAGCCCAGCTCATGATGGCACTACGCACGGCCGCTGCACTCTCCCGCCAATCCAAGTGGCTCGCGGGATATTTGGTGGTCTGCGTGGTGCTCTACTGGAAGCCGCTGTGGCAGCTCCTGCAAGTTTCCCTTTCCCACGACACCTACTCGCACATCCTGCTCGTTCCGTTCATCACGGTGGCGCTCGTTCTCATGCGGCCGCAACGGCTCAGCGCACTGGCCAAGGGCAGCGCCGCCCTTGCGGCCGCGCTGATCCTCGCCGCCGTCCTTCTGGCCTTTCTGGGCTGGAAGTACGAACCACAACTCTTGCCCGGAGTGCCGCTGGCGCTCGCCATTCTTTCCCTGGTGTTGTTGGTATGGGCGGGGGTTCTGCTGGTCTATGGAACGCACGTCCTGCGTTCTCTCCTATTTCCCTTGCTCTTCCTTCTCCTGGCGGTGCCGGCGCCTCAATTCGTGATCGATCGCCTGATTTTGTGGCTGCAAATCGGATCGGCGGATGTCACCTATCTGCTTTTCCGCGTGACGGGAACGCCTGTTCTTCGCCAGGGGTTCGTGTTTTCTGTCCCGATATTCACGATCGAGATTGCAACGGAATGCAGCGGGATCCGCTCTGCGGTCGCGCTGATGATTACGTGCCTTTTGGCCGGCTACCTGTTTCTGCGGAGCGGCTGGGCCCGGATAGCTCTGCTCGCAGCGGCTGTGCCGGTGCTGGTGATTAAGAATGGCGTGCGGATTGTCACACTCACTCTGCTCTCGATTTACGTGGACCCGGGCTTCCTCACTGGAAATCTTCACCGCGAGGGCGGCTTCTTGTTCTTCCTGATCGGATTGCTGATTCTCTGGCCGGTGCTTTGGTGGCTGCAATGCATCGAGGCCAAGCTCAGGAACCGCAGCGACACTCCGCAAGGAAACGCGGGGGGGGGCTCGCGCATTTCCCCGGCAGCGATTCTTCCCAACTCCTAGGCGGTGCTGGGGCCCCAGCGCGGGGGGACTTACGCGCTGCGCTACTCCACTCCGCCATTTATCGAATGTTTTCTCTATGCAACTCCGCGCTCGGCGGAGTGTTTCTTGCAATGTAAGCTCTTTCTATGCGCCAGCCCGCTGCCACGCCGCCCGTCGGACGCCCCTCTCGGCGATTTGCATTCTTCGCCGCGGTTATTGTCCTCGGCTTTGCGGCCTCCGCGGCGCTCTCTTGGGGGCGTCGCTCCGCGGCCACGGCGGGATCCAGGACCGTTTCCGGCTCGATAGAATCGGGCGGCCTGACCCGCACCTACTTGCTGCATGTGCCCGCGCAAAACGATGCCGGCAGCCCGCTGCCGCTCGTTTATGTCCTGCACGGCGGCACGCAAGGTCCGGAAAGCGCCGAACGCATGTCCGGCATGAGCAACAAGGCCGACAGCGAACGGTTCCTCGCCGTCTATCCGCGCGGCACAGGGAAATTGCCCACCTGGAATTCCGGCAACTGCTGCGCCCAAGCCATGCAGAACCATGTGGACGATGTAGGTTTCCTGAAGGCGCTCATTGAAAAGCTCGAACGCGACTACGCGGTGGATTCGCGCCGCGTTTATGCCACGGGAATCTCCAACGGGGCCATGATGTCCTACCGTCTGGTCTGCGAGCTGGCGGACCAGTTCGCCGCGGTGGCGCCCGTGGAAGGCGCGCTCAATGTGGATTGCCGCCCCTCCGCACCTGTCTCCGTGCTTATTTTCCACGGCACGGCGGACCGCTTGGTTCCTTACGAGGGCGGCTCGACTCCCTTCCAGATCAGTGGAAGACGCAACGACACGTCCGTGGCTGACGCGGTCGCCTTCTGGGTGAAAACGGACGGTTGTTCGGCTTCGGCGAAGCAAGAGAAATTAGCCGAGGCTAGCGTGGACACCTACTCCGGCTGCGCTCGCGGAACGGCGGTCCAGCTTTACACGATCGAGGGCGGCCATCACATGTGGCCCGGCACCACAATTAGCGGCAACCACGTTCCCGCAACGGACCTTATTTGGGAATTCTTCGCCGCGCATCCGAAGTCCTGACACACATCTCCCCGGAATGTCAGGCCGTTGGCGTTCCGGCTCGAAACAGAGCTGCCGCGCGCGATTAGGCGCGCGAAGTCTCCACTCGCGGCCGTCCGCGCTTCCGCTTCCATTCGTGGTCGTGCCGCAGCTTGTCTTTGTGCTTTTTGAGCTGGCTTTCGAGTTCGTTGAAGGCCTCGTGCACGGTCGAGTGCGCATCCTTGGCCGCATGCACCGCATGGAGCGTGGCCGTGGGGAGCACTAGATTCACGGATAGCGCGTATTCGCTCTTCTTGGGACGAAATTCAATTGCTCCGTGACATTGCACCAGGTCGGGATCAAAAGCGGCCAGAAGTTTTTCCATCTTATGGCATTCGAGCGTTACCAACCGCTCGAAGCCGTTGTGTGTTTCCAAACCGCGATAGCTCAGACTGATTTTCATGGATGCACCCTGACTGTGTGGCTTGGAAGGGAGGCAGATGCCGCGAATGTCGCGTAGGACTCATCTGCAATTTCAGGCTAGCACCGGAGGGAGCCAAAAGCAACGCTCCGCTCGGGCCGCGTCCCCTGGTTTTCCACCGGGGCTCGCAGCCGGTAACAGTACTCCTGCTTCCGGCTCCAGATGCTGTGACCAATGCCCCAATCCTCCGTGTCGCCGCTCACAGAGATTTCTTCGGCGCCTGCCTCAGCTTTATTGTGCCCGCCGGGCCTCAGCAACGCCGACTTTCGGCCCTGGCGGCGCCCGCCTGTTCGGTTGCTGGCCGTCACCGGCGACCGGGTATGCCGCACGAGGTGGTCGTATGCCCGATGCAAATCACACCGATACGGCGCGGCTTCAAGACCTGATCCGCCAGCTGGATCTCCTCCGTTCGGAGATGCTCAGCCTCGAGGATTCCACTTCCAAGCATGCCGGATCGGTTCCGGATAAACACCGCTCCAGCGCAGCCAATCTGATGCACTACCTCGCTCTCCGCCGTCACGACATCCGCCAGTTACAGGCGGAACTCGCGGCCCTGGGCCTATCGTCGCTGGGCCGAACCGAATCGCACGTGATCAGCGCGCTTTCCGCCGTGATCGGCGTGCTCTCCCAGCTCGCCGGGCTGGAACAGCTCGCTCCGCCCCAGCATCCATCGGCTCCGTCGCTCGACGCTGGCCGCGAGTTGCTGGAGCGGAATACGGAAGCTCTGCTTGGGCCTGCGCCCGAGGGGCGCAAAGTCCGCATCATGGTCACCATGCCGCCGGAAGCGGCCACGGATCATGAGTTGGTTCGCGATCTGGTCCTGAACGGGATGAATTGCATGCGCATCAACTGCGCTCACGACGGTCAGGAAGCGTGGGAAGGCATGATCCGCAACCTCCATCGGGCAATCACGGAGACCGGCAGAGCCTGCAGGATTGAAATGGACATTCCTGGGCCAAAGCTGCGCACCGGGCCGATCGAGCCCGGACCCACCGTGCTGAAGTTTCGGCCACAGCGTGACGCGTTCGGCCGCGTCACCTGCCCAGCGCGCATTTGGCTCACTCCCGTCCAGCAACCGGAAGCGCCGCCTGCCGTCGCAGACGCGGTGATTCCTCTGCCCAGCGAATGGCTCGCGAGGCTCAAGCGCGGGGAACGGATCGGCTTCATGGATGCGCGCGGCTCCGTGCGTTCTCTGCGCATCACCGCCAGAGCCGGCGAGAGTCGCTGGGCGGAATCGCGCCGAACGGCCTACCTCACGCCGCGCACGCTGCTCTGCGTGGACGGCACCAAAAGCAGGGCCCGGCGACGCCAGGTGCGAGTTGGGGCCCTGCCTCCCCTCGAGCAGACTCTGCGTCTCCACCCCGGCGACACTTTGATCCTCACCCGCAGCCTGAAACCCGGCGCGCCGGCCCGCTACGATGCCAAAGGGAATTTGATTTCACCGGCCCGCATCGGCGTCACGCTGCCTGAGTTTTTTGACTGCGTGCGCAAGGGCGAACCGATCTGGTTCGACGACGGAAAGATCGGCGGCGTTGTCAACGAGGTCGCGGCCGATAAGGTGACCGTGTCGATCACCCACGCGCGCCCCACCGGAGAAAAACTCGGCTCGGAGAAAGGCGTGAACGTGCCGGAGACCGCGCTGCGCCTGCCGCCGCTCACGGAAGAGGATTCGCGAGTCCTCAAATTCATCGTCCAGCATGCCGATATTGTCGGATTCTCATTCGTCCGCAACGAATCCGACGTGCACAACCTCCAGGCGCGGCTGGCCGAGCTCAGCGGCACTCATCTGGGCATCGTCCTGAAAATCGAGACGCGCCAGGGCTTCGAGGATTTACCGCGGCTGCTTCTGGCGGCCATGCGTAGCGGAGTGGTCGGCGTGATGATTGCCCGCGGCGACCTTGCGGTGGAATGCGGTTACCAGCGCCTGGCCGAAGTGCAGGAAGAAATTCTGTGGATTTGCGAGGCAGCGCACATGCCGGTGATCTGGGCCACGCAGGTTCTCGAATCGCTGGCCAAATCCGGTATCCCGCTCCGGTCGGAAATCACCGATGCGGCCATGGGCGAGCGCGCCGAATGCGTGATGCTCAATAAAGGGCCGTACATCGTCGAAGCGGTCCGCAGCCTGGACGACATCCTGCGCCGCATGCTCGCTCATCAGGACAAAAAACGCTCCATGCTGCGCAAGCTGCATCTCGCAGCCGCCTTTCCAGCCGCTGCGAAAGCCTAGCAGCGTACCCCCCCCAATTGACACTCGCTTCGCCCCAGTCGTAGCCTCGACGGAGAGCCTCCCGTGCCGCGAAAATCCCACGAGCGCCGCCCGCCCGCTGCCCTGGCGGCGCACGGCTGCATTCTCGTCGGGCCCGCCGGCTGGTCCTATTCCGACTGGAACGGGATCGTCTATCCGGCGCACCGCACTGCCGGCTTCCACGAAGCGGAATACCTGGCGCAATTCTTCGACACCATCGAAATCAACACCTCCTTCTACAACCCGCTCAAGCCGGAGTTGTGCCACCAGTGGCTCGAGCGCGTTGCCGCCAATCCCGCCTTCCGGTTCACCGCAAAGCTCTGGCAGCGGTTCACGCACGAGGGTGGCGCCAGTTCGCAGGACGTTGCCGCGGCGCGCGCCGGCTTCGACGTTTTGCAGGCCGGCGGACGGCTGGGCGCCGTCCTGCTGCAATTCCCCTTTTCGTTCCACAACACGCCGGAAAATCGCGCCCAACTCGAAAAACTGCTCACGCTCTTTCGCGACTATCCGCTGGTGGTCGAGGTCCGCCATTCGACGTGGAACCAGAAGGAGTTCTACGAGTTGCTGCACAGCCGAGGAGCGGGCTTCTGCAACATCGACCAGCCCGTGATCGGCCGTTCTCTGCGCCCGAGCGAGCGGGCCACCTCGCCCGTCGGCTACATCCGGCTACACGGCCGCCGGTATGACACATGGTTCAGCGACGATCGCTCCTCGCCGCCCGAGGAACGCTACAACTATCTCTATACTGCGGAGGAGCTGGATCCCTGGGCAGGACGCATTGGGAAGGTTGCCGCGCATTCCCGCACGACGTTTGTCATTACCAATAATCACTACCAGGGCAAAGCGATCGTCAACGCGTTGCAGCTCGTCAATCTCCTGACCGGGAAAAAGGTGAAGGTGCCCGAATCCCTTCGCCAGCACTATCCCGAGCTCGAGCCCATCGCCTCCGAACCCGCCCGCGAGCCCACGCTCTTCCCTCTCGGCACCAGCCCGCATCCCTCACAGAAATAGTCGGATTCTTGGTGGCTCGGACACTGATGTTCACCCTCAGCAAGGAATGGTCCGCGCAGGCGGAAGCGCCGGAGTGAAATTGAGGGGAATGCCCGGCCGGGCTACTTCTTGAACAGGTTATCGAACGCCTGGCGCGCAGAATTCGTATTCAGCGCTGCTGCGGGAGCCGCCGCTGGCTGCTGAACGGCGCTCGCCGGAGATGTGTCTTTTTCCACCAGCGTTCGAAAAGCAAAAAACGTGCAGTCGTTCCGCACGTCTTTCCGTGGAATCCGCTCCGGAATCGGTTCAGTGCATTCGAAGCGCGCTCCCGTATCGAAATGTAGGCACTGCTTGCAGGAATGAAGTTCGAACTGGCAGCGGGGACATTTTCCATTGGGATCGAATCCAGGCGGGAGGACTGTGCCGCAGTTCGCGCATCGGGCACGCGTCACGCGCCCGACCATTCGGGGCGTCCGCGGCCCAATATGCTCCTGCCGCGGAGGCCCGCCGCTAGGCGCGGGCGGCCGCTCCTTTCGTTCGGGCTTACCGGTGTCCTGGTAGCCCCTCTGTCTATACTTCCGCTCAGACATGGGTACCTCCGGGGGGAAATCCATCATACTCCACTTTTTGCGGAGTGGAATAGCAGCGATTCAAGCACGCCCAGGTCCTTTTGGAATCGCGTAGATCGTGCCCTTTCACTTATTCCGGCTCCTCGCTCAATTCTCCCATCGCTTCGTCAGCCCTTCTGCGCGCAGGTCATCGCACAGAAACGCCTGTGCACGGCCGTCGTTGGCCAAGATCACCTCGGCGGCCTTATAGCCGCTGCGGACTGCGCTTTCCATCGTGGCCGGCCAACCGGTGGCCGTCCAGTCGCCTGCCAAATAGAGATTCGACAGCGGGCTGCGAGCGCCGGGACGCAGCCGATCGCATCCTGGCGCGGGAGAAAACGTCGCGGCTACTTCTTTCACCACCGTCGCTTTGATCAGCTGCGCCTCGCGGGCAGCGGGCAGCGACTCCTGCACTTCGCACCAGCACATCTCCACGATTTCCTGCCGCGATTTTTCCACCAGGTCGTAGGAAGCGCTGACGACGAGTTGGAGGTATTGATTCCCCGCACCGTTCGCTCCATACAATTTCGTTTTATTGAAGATCCACTGCGTCGTCCGATCGAGCAGCGCCAGATACGGCTCCTCCGTCACCACGCGGTCCAGCCACAGGTGCACACCCGTGATCGGGGAGGAACGCAATTCGCGCAGGGCAGCAAACGTCTTCTCGCCGGTAACCACCTCCGCCGGCAGCAATTCCAGCAGCAAATCGTGAGGCACCGCCGAAACGAAGTAATCAGCCGTCAGCTCCGTGCCGTCATCGAGCACAGCCGCCGCCACACGTCCCGACTCAAGGCGCAGTCCGCGCACAGCCGTTCGAGTGCGCACGCTTCCACCGCGGCGCTCGATCGCCTCCCGGCAGCCTCCATACAGCTCCCCGAGCGGCACCGAGGGAATTCCAATCTCGAACCCGCGCCGGTTTCTCAGAAAGGCCTTCCAGAACACCTCGACGCCGTAGCGAGCTCCCGCCCGGTCCAATTCTTCATCGAGCGCGCTCACCAGTACGCTCTTCCAGACGCGCTCGATGGCCGCAGGCGTTTGTCCCTCACCGCGCAGCCATTCGAGCATGGTGGCTGAGTCGCTGTTCTTCCCTGCCCCGCCCTGCCCGCCGCGGCGGGCGATGCGCAGCATCGCACGCCCAATCCCGCGTTTGTCCTTCCAGCTCAAGAACGGCAGCATCAGGAACGACGGTGCCAGATGCAGCGGCGGCGGCAGCACCGAAGATTCGAGCACCGATCGCCGCCCTTCGCGGTCCAGGAACGCCACATGGTCGTAATAGCGGATTTTCCCCGCCGCGCCCACCCGCCGGTAGAAATCTTCCAGGTTGGTGCAGCACCCCATGGTGACGTGCTGGCAGTTGTCCACGTGTTCGCCGTCGGGAAGCAGGTAGGAGGCGGCGCGCCCGCCGAGGTGCGGTTTCCGTTCGACCAGTTCGACCCGGTAGCCCGCCTCAGCGAGAGTCAGAGCCGACGACAGCCCGGCGAGTCCCCCGCCCAGGATCAGAATGCGTTTCGAATCCATTCTCCTCCGACCACCGGCCGAAGCGCGCCCGCAGCAGGATCCAGGTTTTCTCCCCGGCGTTCAGCCTCACGCGCGCGCTGGTAACGTCGTAGCCGCGCTCTTCCATTTTTCCCAGGAGCCCGCCGTAAATGCGTGCCAGCGCCCACAGCGCGGCCCGGCTGTCTTCGTGAATCAGGGGTACGAGGGCCGCGCCCTCCGCATAGAACCCTCGCGCGCGTTCGGCCTCAAACCGGAACAATTCCCGCGCCGCCGGCGATGGCGGCGCCGCAGTCAATTGGCCCGTGGCGCACCCGAACCGCTCCAAATCCTCCGCCGGCAGATAGACGCGCCCGCGAGAAGAGTCCTCCGCC